>JACCUI010000004.1 GCA_013811945.1 Pyrinomonadaceae bacterium
CGCGTGTGCAGGTCGTAGTCGACGAAGTCCTGTCTCGCGAGTAACACATCCCTGGGCGACTCGCCGCGTAGGTCGTGGCGCGGAGTCATTAACCATTTCGCGTGAAGCAAGGAGATCTGCTGACGCAATGTGTCATCTTGATCCGGGGCGTCGGATTGTTGGCTTTCGGCTTCGCGAACGGATTCACTCGAGTTGTCACCGACTAGAGTCTCGGCCATTGGCTGGTGGCCTCCCAGAGAGTTCGCAATAGCCGGCGACATGCCTGCGGCTTTGGCCAGGGGGAGCTCACCAGAGTGGGCGGTTAGAGATCTTTCGACTTCGACGATTGCATCGCCGTCATGAGCTGTGGCCGACTGATGATTAAGCGACCAGCTTTCGCGCACGATGAACTCCAGTAGCGATCGGCCGTACAGAATGGTGCGCGTGTCGAGAGGCGGTGTGGAACGGCGTTCCCGGCGACGTGGATCTCGCAGTCCCTCGTATTGGTCAATAGAATCGAGAAACAGCCAATCGTTTGGGAGCCGATAGAAGATCGAGGTGTCGGTAGCGCATACGCCATCGTGATAGTGCACTTCACCCTGCGGTCCGGGTCGGGAGTAGGTCGACTCAAAAGCGATGATGCGTGCGGCGAGATCGATAACAACGATCCCGGCGTCCCATGATTCTTTGTCTATCCCTGGGTGTTTACGAAACCACCCGAATGGATTGATATCACCTGCCGGTTTGTTGTAGCGCGCTAGTGCTGCTTCAAGCTCGTTGATTGTTTCTGGTTCCGCAGACAGGGCTGCAATACACGCGTCGACCACTGAACCGTGAATTGCTCCACTGATTGTGTGCTGAGCATCTGTGAGGTTGAGTTTGATTTCGCTCATTGTGAGGTCCTCCGTAGGTTAGAGTCGGTTTTAATAATAGTACAGAGTACCGAGGTACTTGGCCCAAGTACTGAGTACTAAGACTAAGTGGTGAGTACTGAGTGTTGACTACCAAGGTGATTACCGAGTGTTGAGTCTGAAATGCCGAGTGCCGTATCCCTCGGGAAGGCCCCCGGCTCTCGAGCGGCTTTGCCGCATCCCTTGCGGAAAGCCTCCGGCTTTCCGACCAGCCCTTTTTTGTTAGTGGGAGGCTGTGCCTCGCCTGCTACGGGCTTCATCTACCGCCGAACAGGCTATGTTCTTCACCGTTGTGGTTCGGAAGAATGGTAACCGGTTTATTGCAACCGAAGTGATGTAATACGCAGGAGTGTCTTTCGAGATGCGAAACATGAGGTGCATCCTTTCTCGTGAGGTTGTAAAGCTGGGAGGGAGAATAGTCTTTCCTTGTATGAAAAGCGAGGCGAAGTCTCGCACTATTCACCAAGGGCAGGGAAAGCCAGAGGCATTCTGCAAGGGAGTCGGCAGAGCCGCGAAGAGGCGAAGCCTCGCACCATTCCAGACGAAGCGCACGGAAAGCCGGAGGCGTTCAATTGGGGAAGGGGGAGGTCGCAACGACGATAGGGCTCATGAGACGCTGAGAAAAGCGGACACGCTGAGGCACGAAGATTTTAAGAAAAGCGGTAGCCAGAAGGAAAGAGGCAGAGGTGGTGTTATCCCCGGACGCTCTCAGCTGGCGTCCAGCGGCCGACATCGACACCAGGCCCCGGCAGAGTACTTAGAACTTGAATGGCCGCTTCAGTATTTTGCCCGTCTTCTTCAACAAGCCACCAATTCTTGATTCCTTTTTGTGATTCGCCTGGGCGGGTTGGGGTCTCACCGTTTCCCGCCCAGGGGCGGTTGAAGGCAAGCGGGGTGTGGACCTCGCAACCGCAGATGCGATATTGGGTCTCACTCTAGTATTTTCCAACCGCGGTGAGTGGCTTGGAGACGGCGTGGGAGTGAGAACCGGAGTGGCAGGAGTTTGATCAGGTGCGGACTGGGGTGCGCTGATGACGTTTGTTGAGGGAGCCTTCGTGTTCTGCGGCGCGTATTCCCTTGTGAATCCGGAATAGCTCACAGATAGAACGGTAGCTATAAGCACCGCTGTGACGGCTGCGAGTGCTTGACGCTTTGACGCTGACTTCTCTGATCGAATGGACGGTGAGGTTGCTATGTTGGCTGCGAATTGTTGGGGGGGCTGAAGCGTTGGTTCATAGACGAGTTCGTGCCCATCCATGTCGCAGTGGTGCTGATCGTCCTCATATATAAAATCACACTGGGAGCAACGTTTCATCGCAACCCTCCTGGTGGTCAGAGTTGTAAAATCAGGGCTGCGGATGGATGGAGCTGGGGACGCCTTCGTGAGAATCCGCAGATCAGAGAGTACAACATATTAGACAAAACCTTCAACGACTTTTCTATCGAGGCCAAATAGAGGGTTTTTGAGGTCGACTGACGGCCGCAACCGGGCATCGGTTAGATTTCAAGCGGGGAAGCGGTGGCGGGCAAACAAGGAATTGGTGGAACGTAAATGAATAAGATCTGCCGCCTGTTTCTGGGGACTCGGTCAATTTTCGCACTTACCCCACGATTCGTTTCCTCCCCCCGGGCTTTATGGTCTCGCCCAGTTGTAAGCCTTAACTCACTGAATCATGCTTGCGGCGAGGCGAAAGGAAAGAGCCTCTGCACAAGTACAGAACGATCTGTATCAATTTCGTATTACCCCTCTCCGTCTCGACCGTTTTGATTATCCTTTAAGCATGCGACTTCCACCCGCACTCACCGCACTGAGCAGAAATTTCTATTCAGGAAGAAGGCTTCAAATGTTCAGCAAGCGCCCGAACTGCGGCGGAAACTGCAAAGACGCCAGAAGAGTGACGCGCCATTGGATGTGGACGGGCTCTGGTGCGGACCCAAGTGGTATGGACGTTGCAGAGGAAAGTGGCGAAACCTAAGTGCGAGAATCGAAAGGGTGCACTGAAGCGATACGAGAGCAGGCGGGTTGCCGTGGTAGCGCTTCTTCTGTGCCGCATAAATAAACAGTTCTTAAAAACAAAAAGGAGCAAGCAAATGGCAGATTATAACAAGGACGGCATTACTGACGGCTCACTTGGAACGGCGCGCGGGAGCGAGAAGCGTATGTTAACCGGTTTATTCAGGGACCGTGAAAGCGCCGAACGTGCTTATAAGGGATTGGGCGATCGCGGCTACGGTAAAGACGACGTCAATCTCCTGATGTCGGATGAGACACGGAAAAAGCACTTTGCGGATGATGATACCGAACTAGGATCGAAGGCATGGGAAGGTGCCGGTAAGGGCGCAGCAATCGGCGGCGGTGTAGGCGCAACTTTAGCGGCCATAGCGGCCATCGGTACGACCTTGGCCCTGCCTGGTATCGGCTTGCTAATCGCCGGTCCTATTGCAGCAGCTATTGCCGGCGGAGGCGCGGGTGCCTTGACGGGCGGCGTTGTGGGCGCGCTCGTGGGGGCTGGAATTCCCGAGGAGCACGCGAAGCACTATGAAAAAGGACTTAAAGAGGGTGGCATCGTCATGGGCGTCAATCCGCGCACTACTGAAGATGCGGACTACTTTGAGAACGACTGGCGCACAAACAAAGCTGAGTCGCTCTATCGCTAATGTTTGACCGTTAAGTTTGACGTTAGCCCTGAAGCTAACGATTCCGATAGACAGTGGAGGAGATTACAACGATGCAACGCAATTTAGCGCTTGCGTTGGCGCTCTCAGGCGCCGTTACCCTCGCAGGGTGCGGCGCTGCCGAGACCAACACCAACAGTACAGTGAATGCCAACAACAGCAATGCTGCAGGCAACCCACCACGCGAAGGCGTGGTTGACGCTAACGCAAACATTCCGGCAAACGCGAACAGCAAGACAGTTTCGTCAAACACCGCAGTGTTAACCAACGATAACGGTAACGCCAACACGGCCGGCGTGAGGTCTACCAACGGCAACGTTAACGCTAACGCCAACCGAAATAGCAATCGAAACCGCAATCAGGATTGAATGGCAATTGATTGCCGAGAAAGAGGCTACCGCATAGAGGTGGCCTCTTTTGTATTTGTTTGGTAGCGATAAAAACCAACCTCAAGCGCGTCAATTGTCACAATCTCTCTCCTCGTGTTACTTTGGGCGGCACTCTAAACTATTAGCCGTGAAGCTTAACCCGTGAAACGCAGCGCCACCGAATACGCAGTTAAAGAGTTCCCTAAAAGCTCCGCGGAAAAACAATCCAATAAACGCTTAAGAGAATTGACGGCTGAGTTAGGAGAGCTGGAGGCGAAACTGCGGCTCGGTGGCGGGTTAGGGAAGATCGAGCGCCAGCATAAGCAAGGGAAACTCACCGCCCGCGAACGTATCGATCTTTTGCTCGATAAACACTCATACGTGCAGGAGATCGGCCTGCTAGTGGCTTACGATCAATACGATGGCGGCGCCCCAGGGGCCGGCGTAGTCACCGTTGTTGGCCGGGTCGAGGGCAGGGAGGTTGTAATTGTGGCCAATGATGCAACTGTGAAGGCAGGCTCATGGTGGCCGGAAACCATCAAGAAGATTCTGCGTGCGCAGGAGATCGCGATGCGCTCACACGTGCCAATCATTTACCTCGTCGATTCCGCGGGCGTCAATCTGCCATATCAAGGCGGAGTATTTCCAGGTCAGTATGGCGCGTCACGAATCTTCTATTACAACTCGCTCATGCGTCGATATCTGAAGATTCCGCAGATTTCTGCTGTGATGGGACCATGCATCGCGGGCGGCGCATACCTGCCCGCCCTCTCAGACGTCATCATAATGGTCGAAGGCACATCGTTCATGGGCTTGGGTGGAGCGAATCTGGTAAAAGGAGCAACTGGACAAACCATCGACAATGAAACGCTCGGAGGCGCCCGCGCACACAATGAAGTGTCAGGCGTTGCCCACTATCGAGTTGCCGACGACCAGTCCTGTCTCGTTAAAATACGTGAGTTTGTTTCTGAGTTACCGGTGAAACCCTCGAGCGTAGTTCCAATCCTACCGAGTGTGGATGCGGCGCAACCCATTTCTGACCTCTACAACATCATCCCGGAAGATCACAAGCAGCCCTATAACGCCCGCCACCTTCTCGACTGCTTGCTGGATGGCGCGCATCTGGACGAGTTTCAAGCCGACTATGCGAAGGAGATGATCACGGGGCATGCGCGCGTGTGCGGCATTCAGGTGGGTGTCATCGCCAACAACCGCGGCATGATTCGAGCCCCAGGCGGTGGACCGCCGCGCTTTGGCGGAATCATTTATACGGAATCGGCCGAGAAGGTGGCCTACTTTATCGAAACGTGCAACCGGCGTCAGACCCCTTTGCTCTTTATCCAGGATGTGTCCGGCTTCATGGTAGGCCCCGAAGCGGAGCACTCGGGAATAATTCGCGCGGGTGCGCGCTTTGTTGAGGCAATGGCAACGGCTCTGGTGCCGAAGATCGTGCTCACGGTAAACCATGCGTCCGGCGCCGGCTACTATGCCATGGCGGGGCAGGGGTTCGACCCGAACTTTATATTCAGTTGGCCAACCGGACGTATGGGCGTTATGGAAGGCGACTCGGCGGTTCAAGCGGTGTTTGGGAGCCAGCTCGATAAGTTGAAAAAGAACCAACAAGAGCCCGGTCCTGAGCTCGATGCTGAAATGGATCAGGTGCGCGAGACTTACGAGATGCAGCTGGACGCGAAATATGCTGCGGCACGAGGCTTTGTGGATGCAGTGATTAACCCGGAATCCACGCGCGAGGCGTTGGAACTAGCGCTGCGCACCAGCCTGAACTACAACGGGCCGCATATCGGACCGTTTGTGTTGCCGCCGTTGTTGGTGTAGGGATCATCCGCAGATTTCGCAGACTCATGAAACAGAAGATTCGCATTGCTGCCGGTCAGGGTTTCTGGGGGGACCTGCTTGATGCACCCGTGCGCCAGGTTGAAGGTGGGCCGATCGATTACCTGATGCTCGACTATCTCGCGGAAGTGACGATGTCGATCATGCAAAAGCAACGTTCGCGAGATCCTAACGCCGGCTACGCGAAGGACTTCATTCCTCTGATGAAACAAATACTGCCGGCGTGCGTCGAACGAAATATTCGGGTTACGGCAAACGCGGGGGGGGTAAACGTCGAAGGTTGCGCTGAAGCTGTGCGTGAAGTTGCCAGGGATCTTGGACTTGCCGGCAAACTACGTATCGGAGTAGTAACTGGCGACGACATCATGCCCAGGCTCGATGAACTGCTGGGGCGGGGAATCGAGTTGCGTAACATGGACACTGAAGAGCCGCTGGCGTCTGTGCGCGATCGAATTCAAAGCGCAAACGCCTATCTCGGTGCCTGGCCCATGGTGGAGGCGCTGAATGGAGGCGCGCGTATCGTTATCACAGGTCGCGCGACCGACACTGGCCTGACTCTCGCGCCGTTGATTCATGAGTTTGGCTGGGCGGCAGATGATTGGAACAGATTGTCTGCAGGGACAATCGCCGGACACATCATAGAATGTGGCGCCCAGTGTTCCGGCGGCAACTGCCAGTATGAATGGCGCAGCGTCCCCAACCTTGCCAATGTTGGTTTCCCCATTGTTGAAGCATCGCCCGACGGCACGTTTGTCATCACGAAGCACGAAGGCACCGGCGGCTGGGTGATTATCCCTTCTATCAAAGAACAACTGGTGTATGAGATGGGCGATCCGCGCTCCTACCTTACGCCGGATTGCGTTGCGGATTTCACCACCGTGCATCTCGAATACGAAGGCCGTGACCGCGTTCGCATTTACGGAATCAAAGGGCGACCGGCAACTGAGTTTCTCAAAGTCTCGATAAGTTACTCGGCCGGATACAAGGCCGTTGGCACCCTCGTGTACTCCTGGCCGGACGCGTACGCGAAAGCGCAAGTAGCCGACAAGATCTTACGGGCGCGTCTCGATCGACTCGGTCTGAAATTCGATCAGGTGCTCACCGAGTTTGTGGGAGCCAACGCAACGCACGGGAGTCTGTCGGGCGAGCCAGTGAGCGATTTGCCGGAAGTACAGTTGCGCGTGGGAGTGCGAGGCGACGATCGTAGCGCAATCGAGAGATTCACGAAGGAGATTGCTCCCTTGGTTCTGACAGGACCACCAGGCGTGACCGGCTTCGCTGGAGGGCGACCCAAGGTGGAAGAAATTGTGGCCTACTGGCCGGCGCTGATTCCCAAGGAAGAGATCAAACCGAAGGTTCAGGTAATCGAGACGTGATGAGAGAGGTGAAAACGGGGAGATGGAAGTACGCTGAAAGCGGTGGTGAGTTCCGCCCCGGGGTTGCAGCAACCCTGGGTTGGAATTGCTACATAGCAAACGACCAAGAACAATGCCCGAAGCACTTCGCACAATGCAAATCCAACTAATCCACCTAGCCCACGCGCGTTCAGGCGATAAAGGTGACACAGCGAACGTGGGCCTGATCGCGCTCCGCGATGAGTTTTATCCGATTCTTGTTCGGGAAGTCACCGCCGAGCGCGTCAAGCAACACTTCAAAGGTATCTGCAAAGGAAACGTGGAAAGGTTTGAGCTGGCAAATCTCGGTGCCCTTAATTTCCTGCTGCATGAAAGCCTCGGCGGCGGTGGAACTCTGTCTCTGATGACCGATGCTCAGGGGAAGACGTTCTCCACCGCGCTTTTGCGAATGCAGATTGATATCCCCGATGAGGAAGCCCGCTCTTTAGCACTGGACTAACATTTTCCATATGGCATTTGACGTTTCTCACTGGTCATTTCCCTGGATTTCATTTCGTGGTGCTTCGTGTTACTTCGTGGATCGTTTGCTTGGCCGAGAGATCAGAAACGATCCACGAAATCACACGAACGGACACGAACAAAAAGTCAGCGAATTCGCGAATGAAAAATGTCAAATGACATATGGAAAATGCTATACGTCCCAAATGGAAATACGGCATGGCTACGCCCAAGCAAACGGCATTTGCCTGCACTACGCCGAAAGCGGGGGCGGCGACGATCTCGTTATCTTGCTGCATGGCTTTCCCGAGTTCTGGTATTCGTGGCGTCATCAGCTGACCGTTCTGGGCACCCATTTTCATGTCGTTGCTCCGGATATGCGGGGTTACAACTTGAGCGACAAGCCTCCTCGCGTTGACGATTATTCGACTGACGTGCTGGCGAAAGATGTGATCGGCCTCATAGATCACTTCGGCGGCGGGAAGGCAGCCATCGTCGGTCACGACTGGGGCGCCGGCGTGGCCTGGGCCGTCGCGCAAAAGTATCCCGAACGCGTTTCCAAACTCGCAGTTTTACAAGTTCCTCCAGCGGCGGCTTGGCGTGCGAATATTTCGCTGCGCCAGTTGCTCAGAAGCTGGTACATGTTTTTCTTCCAGCTTCCGCGCGTACCCGAATGGGCAATCAGAAGGAACAGCTTCAAAGGCCTCGACCGCGTTTTCAAAGAAAAGGTCGCCAGAACCGGCAGCTTCACTGATGCTGATGTTGAAATCTACAAAGAAGCCCTGCGTCGTCCGGGGGCGCTGACAAGCGCGATCAACTATTATCGCGCGAACGTCTTTCGAATACTGCGTGTGCCGAAAACGGCGGCGACAACTCGGCCGCCAGGTGAAAAAGAGACACGGAAGGATAGGCGCATTCGCGTGCCGACGCTTTTTATTTTTGGCGAGCAGGATTTCGCGATTCTTCCTCAGACGGTACGGGGGGTTGCAGATTACATCGATGCGCCTTACCGCGAGTTGCGGATACCTGATAGTGGCCATTGGGTGCAAAACGAGGCGGTTGATGAAGTAAACACCG
>JACCUI010000049.1 GCA_013811945.1 Pyrinomonadaceae bacterium
GGAATCTCACTGCGAGTAAGGAGTTCGACAATTCCTGCCGGCGTACAAGGCACAAAGATCGGCCGGCCCAGTGCGAGGCGTCCCACGTTCATAGGATGAAAACCATCGACATCCTTCGCCGGATCCATAGTCTCAATGAGGGCTGCTTCATCGATACCCCCGGGCAGCGGCATCTGAATCAGAATGCCGTCAATCTCATCCCGCGAGTTAAGCGACGAAACCAGCTCCCCCAGTTCGCTTGCCGTGGTAGAACCCGGTAGAGCATGATGTTCTGACCGAATTCCAACTTCCTCGCAAGTGCGAATTTTGTTTTTGACGTAAACCTCTGAAGCTGGGTCATCGCCGACGCGTATCGCTGCGAGACAGGGTCTCTCTTCAGCTCTCCTCCAGAGCTGCTCAATCTCGGCCGCAACTTCCCGCTTGATTTCATCGGCGATGCGCGCGCCATCCAATAGTTCGGCCCGTTGGCTGATCTGAGCTGTGTTTTTGTTTTCAGAAGACATCTAAAAAGGTAGCCTCAATCGAGACACTATCAACCCGGGGTAGTGCGTCAGCTTAAGTTTTCGCCATCACCCGGAGGGGTAAGTTAATTGCGGTGGGCGAGCGTTACGCGACGCCCACGGATAGCCGAAGAAAAATGCCTGACCCTGAAGGGGTCACATTCTCGAGCACTGTTTGACCCTTTCAGGGTCGGGAATCTTTTCTCTGATCCTCCGTGGGCGTCGCGCAACGCTTGCCCACGGCTACTAATTTTAATCCCTTCGGGATTCGAAAACACATAGAGTATGAGCAAAAGCTCAAACTGACCAATTACTTTAATCCGGCGAGTTTGAGAAATTCCTCGCGCTTAGATGATAATTCCACACGTGCACCCTAAAACCAAACTGCTCAACCTCGCTTTCGGAGTCATGGCGACTCTGTTCGCGTCTATTTCCGCCCATGGGCAAACACCGCAGGAGCGTCATGCGCGCATCAGATCGGCGATGGACGCCGGTGACGTCAAGGCCGCCGTCGCCGAGCTTAACTCATTACGTGGTTCAAACTCTGAAATCCTTACAGCGAATAATTATGATTACCTGCTCGGCAGGCTACAGGAGAAAACAGGCGAATCCGCTGGAGCTAACGCGAGCTACCAACAGGTCGTCGCGCGCCATTCTGTACTGTCGCAATATGCGTTATGGCATCTTGCCAGGTTGACTCGGGCAACCGGCGACCTCGCTCTAGAACGGGAAAAACTGCGGCAGTTGATTGCGACCGCACCCACGAGTCTGTTGCGCGAAGCAGCAATAATGCGGTTGGGCCAGAGCTTCTACGAAAGCAAGGACTACAGCGCTGCGGTAACTGCACTACGGCCGCTCGGCGCGTCAAAAAATCGATCTTTGGCCCGCCAGGCACTGACCCTGATTGGTCAGTCACTCCTGGCTGCAGGAAAGCGACAGGAAGCTCGCGAAGAGTTCTCGAGGCTGGTAATGCAAATGCCCGACGCCTCCCGACCTGACGACTTCGCGCTAGCCGGCGCGCGCGGCCTCGGTGTCATCGATGTCATTGGAACAGAAAGCGCCAATCAGGGCGGGGTGGTCCAACCATCGGAATCAGAGCATCTCCTACGCGCTTCGGTTTATCAATTCAACCGCGACTTTGATGCGGCCCGGCGTCACTATCTCGCCCTTGTCGAGCGTTATCCCCAAAGTCCGACCGTAGCGAATGCACTCTATCAAACGGGACGGGGTTTCTACCTCCAGCTGAAATACGACGAGGCTTTGAAATACTTTCAGCGTGTTCTGGAACAGTTTCCGGACAGCGCGAGTGCACGAGACGCGCTTAGTTTCACAGCCGGCACATACAATCGTCTTAAGCGCACCAATGAAGCGGTGGCTGCTTACCAGGGTTTTATCGAACGATTCCCGGATGTGCCTAATCCTGACCGGCCCTACCTCAACATCGTCGATGCCCTGCACGAAGCTGGTCGTCACAAGGAAGCGCTTGGCTGGGTGAAACAAATACGTACGCGCTTCAGGGGCCAGAGCGGGGACACGTTGGCTCTCTTCGCGCAAATTAGAATTCATCTCGCGCAGGGTGCCTGGCAGGAAGTAGTATCCGACGCGGATGAACTTCGCAGTCGACCGGATCTCGGCGGCACCCGTGTACCCGGGGGGACCACCCCACAAGAACTTACTTTTCTCCGCGGCTACGCCCTCGAACAACTGGGAAGAACCAACGAAGCGGTTTCTGAGTATCTTTCCATCCCCGACGGAAGAAACGAATACTACGGAAAGCGGTCGACCCAACGATTGTTGGCAATCGGTTCCGATGCCAGGACGCGTCCGCTTGTCGAGACACGTGCAAAGGCGTTGCGTGCGGCCGCGCAGAGAGCGGTCAACAACGGTACGGCAGAACAGGGACGGCGTTTGGCCCAGGACGGTTTGCGGTTTCTAGAGGATGCGGCTCTGCGAAAAGAAATGTTGGCGCTGGTGCGGCGCGCCTATCAAGCATTGCCTGCCTTCGAGCTTCCATCATTCAACTTACTGAAGCTGGGCAGACAAGAAGTAAACACTACCGAGCCGCAGCCAGGCGGGTTGGAGTTTTCTCATCAAGCGCTTGCTGAAGAACTGTTTTTTCTTGGCCTGTACGACGAGGGCGTGCCCGAGTTTGCTGTGGCGCGTTCCGAAGTAAGCAGCCCGAATGGGACCAAACTTGTACCGCCTGCGGCCACCACAACGGAAGAAACAAGGGTCACGTCACAGTCTGATCTCGATTACACTCTGGCGATCTACTCTGTGCGAGGTGGCTTAGCGAGTCGTGCAGTGCGTTTTGGCGAACAACTTTGGAAAAATATCCCCGCCGACTATATTCTGGAACTAGCACCCCGGGAGCTGGTCGACTTGCTGTATCCCTTGCCCTATCGCGAGTCGCTCCTCATGCATGCGCCGCCGAGAGGAGTCGATCCCAGATTTGTGTTGTCAATTGCGAGACAGGAATCTCGGTTCCTGCCGGAAGCGAAGTCGGTTGCGGCCGCGCGTGGGTTGATGCAGTTCATTCCTGAGACAGCTAACGACATCGCCGGCCAACTTGGCTTCAGCGATTTCACTCAGGACGGCCTCTACAATTCTGATACGGCGATTCTCTTTGGCTCACAGTATCTTGCTAATTTATTCAAACGGTTTCCGGCGCAGCCCCAGGCAGTCGCTGCTGCTTACAACGGGGGGCCTGAAAACGTCGCTCGCTGGATCGGCCGGTCTCGCTCTAATGAAGCCGACCGTTACGTGCCGGAGCTTGGTTTTTCTCAAACGAAGGATTATGTGTTTAAGGTGATGACTAATTTTTGGATTTATCAGCAAATGTATGATGAAAAGTTGGGGAGGAAGTAGAGTCAAAAGAGTGATTCAAGATAATGAATTAAAATAATGGCTCGAGAAATCAACACCGGCTCAAGTAGAACGACCTCGGGATCGGGAAGGGCGGTTTACCCCCGCTCGGTTGAGTGGCATTCAACGCAAACTTCAGCTCCATAGGAGCCCCAAATGTTTATAGTAGCGTTAGCAAATAATGATCCCAGCTCCGTAGGTGCGGAACATGAACACGAGGGACTCCGTTACCTCGACATTCCGCTCCTGCGGAGCTTCGGCATATAAAGAACCGATGCCTATAAACATTTTGTCCCTACGGGCCAAGCCACCAAACGAGCGACGGCGACACATGCCTTCTTGTAGTACTTAGAAACGGAGATTGCACTAATAAGAGCCCAGCACTCTAATTACATGCCAACAAAAAACTCAATTCCTCTACTGCTTGTCGTTACTTTTTTGTTGCTTATCGCACTGATCGCTTTGTCAGGCTGCCGCCGTGATATGTCCAACGCCAAGCGCTATGAACTGAAGGGCAAGGTCTTGACAGTCGAGAAAGACAAGCACCTGGTGACGGTGTCGCATGAAGAGATCAAGGACTTCATGGACGCTATGACCATGCCCTTCACCGTGCGTGACGATTGGGTCTTCGATCAGGCGAGACCGGGCGATCAAATTACGGCCACGCTGGTGGTGGATGAGACCGAATCCTGGCTGGAGAACGTAGTTATTGTCAAATCTAACGCAGAGCCTGGCGTCCAAGGTTCTCCCGGCGGGGTGGGAGCAAACCCGGGTGATGAAGTCCCAGACTTCGCCCTCGTCAATCAGAACAATCAGCCGATTCGAACGGGACAGTACAAAGGAAAGACGCTCCTCCTAACATTTATCTACACGCGCTGCCCTATCCCCGACTATTGCACGCTGATGAGCAATAACTTTTCCCACGTCGATCAGGAGTTGCAGAAACAGCCTGAGCTATACGAAAAGACACGACTGTTGAGTATTAGCATCGATCCTGATTACGACACCCCTGCGGTCTTACGGAGCTACGGCGCCTCTCATACGGGCCGTTTCGGAGACGAAACTTTTTTCCACTGGGCGTTTGCCACCGGCTCGAAGGAACAAGTAAAGGAAGTGGCCCAGTTCTTTGGACTGCAGTACTACCCAGACAAAGATCAGATCCTCCACGGCCTGAGAACCGCGATCATCGCTCCCGACGGCAAAGTTTATAAAGTTTATCGCGGAAATGAATGGAAACCCGAGGAAGTTTTGAAGGATATCGAGATGGTTTCTCGCTAGTATCCAAGTCCGACAAAGCGCACGGCGATAATCTGTTTATGCTGCGCAGCACCCTCTCTCGCATAGGCGCGCGCGTACTCTGTCAGCTTGATGACTCGGCGAGAATAAATCCTTTCGCCTTCTTTCCCGCCTGTTTGTATCTCCCTGCTTTCCTGGCGTGGTATCGCTGCCTCAAGTGAAAAAGTGCGCAAAAAAGAAGAGACCTGCCTCCTATTTCTGCAGGACGCAAGGATGAAGCTAACGATGGAGCAGCGAACGCTGTGGTGGAGTTTCTGCACTTTTTTAATGAGGCATTTCGTTTGCTTGACTTCAATTCGATCGTAGACCTATACTTTTTTACAATTAATATGATCGTGACAAGCGGGATCTCACACCACCCTTAGTCCTGCTCCGACGACTTTTGCGCCCAGACGAAGATGCAGTGTGACTAGTTATGACTAGCCGCAGGTTCGCCATCTAAACACGGCCTCTAAAGGACCCCCCCATCCTACAGTTTTTCGAGCTATTCCTGAGAGAATTCTTCGATTTTGATCGAATGCAACCGTGGAATGGGATTGCAAAACGGTTTCTTGAACGAAACTTCAGAAAGAGGGCAAGTGGACCAAAGAGTGGAACAAGTCCTTTCATTTATCAAGGCTGATCTGAGAAGGAAAGTCAGAATCGGTGAATTATCGCGGCTTGTGAATCTCTCGCCTTGGCGCTTATGTCATATATTCAAAGTACACATTGGCATGTCGATCATAGATTCTGTCCAGAGATTCAGGATGGAAGAGGCAACGCATCTCCTGGAGTTGCGTTCAATGGGCCTGCCCCTTCGGATGATCTACGTAAGCGGTTGCTCGTCATAATTGTAGAGCCCTTTCTTACAGGGCACTTTGCTGTAGGATGTTCAATGCTGCCTAAGATTGGCCCACTCCAGCAAGAGTTCGATCGTCTTCTGCCACTGCACGCCGACATGGTGAGCGCCTCAAAGGCACAGTGCCAAACGAGTAAACCCTCAGTCGACGCGAGTAACAGTCCTGAATCACAGGCTGAAACGTTAACAACAATCCAGGAGCTGTTAGAGGCCGCCGGTAGAGTTTCGGAACTCTCGGATAGAGCTTCTTTATGGCCCGTGCTGTCAATTTGGCTGTTCAGGAAGAGAAATTTGACCAGGCAATTGTCATCCTTGACGGCTTCAATGAACAAGAACGCGAGCAACTGAATAGTGCGTGGGAAGACTGGCGCTGGGAATACGCATCATTAGCGGCGATCGCACGGCTGAAAAATGACGATCGCTACGGTATGAACCGAATCATTGCTTCGACGCCCGATAACTTGCGTTCCTTTGTGCAAATCGCGATCGCTAATGAACTGGCTGCTCGGGGCGACCGTAACGGAACGATTGAATTTCTTGAAGAAGGACGGAAAGGACTGGCTAGACTTAATCGCCCCGATCTCGTGGATTGGCGCCTGTCCCTCACTCGCCGATACCTCGAGATAATGCCTCAGGAGGCCCCTCACTTTTTCGTGAGATCGCAGTAGCGATTAACCGCGCTGATTAATGGAGGCAATCTAACGCGAAGGGTCAGGACGACGGCTCGAAGAATACCTTGCAAGACCCTTTCAAATTACCAGGTTCGATTTTAGAGCCTGACGTAGTTGCTATCACGGGATCTGTGTCTCTCATTGATTCTCCTTCCAGCCGAGCCCGCACCCGGCTTGCATTACTGAATTCGGCGCTGGAGCTATGGCGAGCTAAAACCGCTTCCGAGAAGAAGTCCAAGAGTCGAAAGTAACCTCCTCGCTTTCATAGATTAATGAATACGCGCCTTCTCAAATTCGTGACGATGCCCTCCTTCAGATACGCCTTTGCTTTTGTGTTGGCAGTCACGAGTGTTTCTTATCTTTTCTCGAGAAGAAATCTACCTCCCAGTTCCGACGGATTTGACTTTGCTGCTCTGCAAGGGGAAGACATTGATTGGGGCCGGACCGAATGTGGGAGAGCAAATCGATTTGCAGGGTTTCCGCGATCGCAATGGCTTAATCCTCACAAACGTGGTCGGTGAGTTATTGCTGATCGTTCTTGTTGATCCCCAGTGCGGCGCCTGCGTCGCCTCGAGGAACGAAATGAGAAACGTCCGAGATAGGGTTACTTCTCTAGGCGTTCGATATTACCCCGTATCGTTAACGTCCTCGGTGCCGGCGGCGGATTTCTTTTCGTATACCGATTCGCTTGCTCTAGGCGCGCGGGGGTATCTATGGGTGTCGAATGATCGAAGTCCATCACAATCTCTCTATTCCATGGTTCTCCCCTCACATATTCTCATTAACCGCAACGGTACCATTATCCGTAAGTGGCCTGGCACCAGTACAAACGAATCGATTCGTCAGAGGATGGCGAACCAAATCGTTTCTGACACGCGTCAGGAGTTATTTTCGCGCTCCTATGGAAGTGAGAAGATCGAAGTTGGGAAATCCTTCCTTTTGAGTTGCCAACAAAGAATCGAATAAGTGAAGTTAGGTGGGAGAGCTCGTAGGTTCAAACTTTGCCCCTGATCTTCTTGATTTCTTCGGTCAAAACGGGCACTGCTTCGAAGAGGTCGCCAACGATGCCGTAATCAGCGATGTCGAAGATAGGGGCTTCGGGATCTTTGTTAATAGCTACAATCGTGCCGGCGTTTTTCATTCCCACCAGGTGCTGAATCGCACCCGAGATTCCCAGCGCAATGTAAAGCTTGGGAGCTACAGTCTGCCCCGACGATCCAATCTGACGATCGATAGGCAACCACTCAGCGTCACAGATAGGACGCGACGCGGCGATATCACCGCCAAGTACTTCAGCGAGCTTTTCGGCGAGAGCGATATTCTCCTTGCTCTTAATCCCCCTGCCGATGGCCACGATGATCTCGGCTTTGGATAGATCAACCGCCTGCTTCACTTCCTGGAACGGAGCCTCCGGACTCATGCGGATCTCGCCAACTTCAACTTCCTGTTTCTCTAACGGCGCCCCACTTCCCTTCGCCGCTTGATCCGGGCGATAAGCCCCTGATTGGAAGGTAGCAAACACCGGTGCCGCTCCATCTGAAACGACATCCGCGTCCAGCTTTCCCAAAAAGATTCGACGAGTGAATGTGATGGAGCCGTCCGCTACTTGTGCGCGGATGCAATCGCTAATGAGCGACTTGCCAAAACGCGCGGCCAGCTTGGGTCCGAAATCGCGTACCAGATAGGTGTGCGACATAATCACGAGCTGTGGATCCAGATGCCGCACCACTTTCTCCACGGCGTCGGTGTAGCCATCCGGGGTGTAACTCCCAAGTTTAGCGTTGCTGGCCGAAACCACCTTCGCCAGATCGTACGCTGCGATCTCCTGAGCCATGGCATCTGGGTCAGCTCCCAAAATAACTGCGCTCACTTGCTGGTGCAGCTGCGACCCAAGGCTTTGGGCCGCGGCAATTGCTTCGAGCGATGTCTTACTGACTACACCGTTGCGATGTTCAATGAATACGAGGATTCCGTTGCTCATTAGATTATCCGCGCCTCGACGTGAAGTTTCTCGGCGAGCGCAACAGCTCCGGCCTTGGCGTCACCATTACCCAGCAATTGAGTTTGTTTGGTCTTTTGCGGCAAATAGACTCTCTTCAGCTGTTGATGTGAGGGGCGATTCACTATTTCCGCCGCTGGGGTCACTTCTTTAATCTCTTTCTTCTTTGCCGCCATGATGCCTTTGAGCGTGGCGTAGCGAATCTGACTGATGCCTGATTGAATCGTCAACAACGCAGGAGTGGGCATGGAATACCACTGATACCAGCCGCTCTCGAGTTCTCTCTTGACGCGCAGCTTGTCGCCAGAGGCCTCGACTTCAATCACAATCGTCGCGTGCGGCATCCCCAGCAGTTCAGCCATGATCACGCCGGTTTGGGCATAACCGTAGTCATCCGATTGCAAACCGGTCATGATCAGGTTCGGCTGCTCATCACGAATTGCATCCACCAGCGCGCTTGCCGCGGCGTAGGGAGACAGATGCCTGAGATTGTCGCCCACGACATGAATTGCCCGATCGGCCCCGCGTGCCAGAGCGTCCTTAATCACACTCTTGGTACGCTGTGGTCCCATCGAACAGACAACCACTTCCCCGCCCAGTTTCTCTCTGACACGCAAAGCTTCTTCGAGCGCGTATCCGTCTGACTCGTTAACCTCGAACGACAGATCGCCCTCCTCAATCCACGTTCCATCTTTGTTGATTCGCAAGATCGCGTCTTTGCTGGCGACTTGCTTCATCATTGCGATAATTTTCATAACCTATCGAGCCACACAGAACCTTGTATTTTGTCGTTGAGCCTTGTTCTTTGTGCTTTGTACTCTGTTCAGCTGCAGGTTTTGAGCGTCATCTTAAAGTTGCAAGTTCAAAGTACAAAGCTCGAAGTACAAAGTTCATTAATTATATCTCTTAAAGAGCAGTGCCGCGTTCGTGCCACCAAACCCAAAACTGTTGGACAGGGCGTAGTGGACCACAGCCTCGCGCGGCTCGTTAGGAACATAATCCAGATCGCAATCCGGATCGGGGTTGACGTAGTTGATTGTGGGCGGCAGGATATTGCGGTGCAGTGATAACACCGAGAAAACCCCTTCGATTCCCCCCGCGGCGCCCAGCAGGTGCCCGGTCATCGACTTAGTCGAGCTAACGGCAAGTTTGTACGCGTGCCCGCCAAATGTTTTTCTGATGGCCAGCGTCTCAAATTTATCGTTGTAAGGTGTCGAGGTTCCGTGCGCGTTGATATAGCCGACTTCTTCCGGTTGAATGCCGGCGTCCTGAATGGTCTTCTGCATAACGCGAATGGCGCCAGAGCCAGTATCATCCGGCATGGTTATGTGAAAAGCATCGGCGGTCATTCCATACCCGACAATCTCGGCGTAGATCCGCGCTCCGCGCCGTCGAGCAAACTCCAGTTCCTCCAGAATCATGATGCCGGCGCCCTCGCCTATCACAAACCCATCGCGATCCCGTTCAAACGGCCGCGACGCCGTGAGCGGTTCATCATTTCGGGTGGAAAGAGCCCGCATGGCAGCAAAGCCCGCAACGCTCATCGGCGTGATTGCCGACTCCGCACCACCGCAGATCATTACATCCGCGGCTGCTCGCTGAATGATCTTAAAGCTATCGCCGATTGCGTGAGCCCCGGCGGCGCAAGCCGTTGCCGTGGCGGAATTTGGTCCCTTTGCGTTGTGGCGTATTGAAACTTGACCCGCGGCGAGGTTCACTATTGCTGAAGGGATGAAGAAAGGAGAAATGCGGTTCGGGCCATCATTGAGGAGCTTTGAATGCTCGCGTTCGATCGCCCAGAAGTCTCCGATACCGCTGCTGATATAGGTGCCGACCTCCTCTGCAATATCGTCACTAACCTCGAGACTGCTATCGGCCATTGCTTCCTGGGCCGCGGCAATCGCGTAATGAATAAAAGCGCCCATCTTGCGCGCCTCTTTCTTCTCGATGTAATTCAGCGGATCGAAGTCCTTTATCTCGCAAGCAAACTTAACCGGGAACTTCTCGACGTCAAATCTCTTAATGCGGTCCGCACCGCTCTGACCTCTCATCAGCGCAGTCCACGTCGCCTCGACTGAGTTGCCAATTGGCGTTACCAGGCCGAGGCCTGTGACCACAACCCTACGTGTCAAATCAAAGCTCCTTGAAAGTGGTAGTAGGTGGAAGGTTTAGGTGACAGGATCAACGCAGCGGCAACTGCTCTCACGTATCACAATCACCCATCACCTATAACTACTTTTTGTGCTGGTCGATGTAATTGTATGCGTCGCGCACACTCTGAATTTTCTCCGCGTCCTCGTCAGGGATTTCGATGCCAAACTCTTCTTCAAAACGCATGACGAGTTCGACCGTGTCCAACGAATCGGCACCTAAGTCATCGATGAAGCGAGCATTTGGGGTGACTTCATTTTCGTCTACACCAAGTTCGTCAACTATGATCTGCTTCACTTTATTCTCGATCTCTTGATCGGGCATCTCGTTTTGCTCCTCTGTTGATTTTATGAAAACTCGTTTTTAGCCCAAGAAACTCCCAGATTGGGGCCAGTCGATTTCAGACTCGCGGTATCTTCCACGTTGAGACTCTTTACCTCGCGACTGATCTGACGCATTAGTCCGCTCAAGACCTTTCCCGGTCCCACTTCGACGAAGGTATCAATACCTTCGCGAATCAACAACTGGACCGATTCCAGCCAGCGCACTGGCGATGAAACCTGCCGGACTAGGGAGTCTCTCGCGTCTACCGCTTTTCTTACTTCCACCGCGTCAACGTTACTTACCAGCGGAATGAGCAGATCGTCAAGAGTCAAAGCTTCCAGATCAGCAGCCAACCTCTCTTGCGCGGGCATCATTAGCGCGCAATGAAACGGAGCGCTCACTTTCAGCTTCATCACGCGCTTCGCGCCCTTTTCCCGGGCACTCTTAAGCAGCTCGATTGCACGATCAACGGCTTCCGTGTTGCCGGCAATTACCACCTGGTTTGAAGAATTGATATTCGCGGGCGCGCAAACCTGACCCTGACTCGCCTCCCTACAAACACTCTCAATTTCAGCCAGTTCCAAGCCTATCACTGCAGCCATGGCGCCCCAACCGGAAGGAACGGCCTCCTGCATGTAGGTTCCGCGCGCCCTGACTGTCCTGGCCGCATCGGCCAGGCTCAGGGCGCCGGCGGCGACGAGTGCTGAATACTCCCCCAGACTGTGTCCAGCAACGTACTCCGGTTGGGGAAACCCCTCGGACTCCATCGCCCGAAGCACGGCGATCGAGACGCTCAGAATTGCCGGCTGCGTGTTCTCAGTCAGCTGCAGAGCTTCCGGCGGTCCCTCAAAGCACAAACGAGATACAGGGAAACTCAGCGCTTCGTCTACTTCTTCAAAGACCTTTCGGGCCGCGGGAAAGTTATCCACGAGGTCCTTTCCCATACCAGGATGCTGCGATCCCTGCCCGGGAAAGATGTAAGCCAGTGACATCGTTTGGTAAACGGGAAAATGAAAAATGATCAATCCATTCAACATTTACTATCACCAGCGTCTCCTACCAGCGCATCAGCACTCCGCCCCAGGTTACGCCCCCGCCAAACGACGCTAACAGAATCAAGTCATCCTTCTTAATTCGCCCAGCTTCGACACACTCATCGAGGGCGATGGGGATCGAAGCCGAAGACGTGTTCCCGTGCATCGCAATGTTTGAGTAAACGCGCGCGTCGTCGACGTTTAATTTGTTTGCCACGGCGTCCGTAATTCGTTGATTCGCCTGGTGTGGAATAAACAGACTCACATCTTCAGCTGTCAGACCTGCTTCCTCCAGTACCTCGCGCGAGATGTCAGCCATTGACCGCACAGCCACCTTGAAGAGCTCGTTCCCCTTCATCTTGAAAAAATGGTCGCCGGCAGCCAGCGTTTCGGCGCTCGGCGGGCGACGCGTGCCCCCACCGGGCGAGTAGAGCTGCTCCTCATATCTGCCGTCCGACTTGATCCGAGTCGCCAGGATTCCACGGTCACCCTCGACGGGTCCCAGGATTGCCGCGCCAGCTCCGTCGCCGAAAAGAACGCACGTTTGGCGGTCAGTATAATCGACGTACTGCGTCAGAATCTCGGCACCGATGACGAGCGCGTTACGCGACTGGCCAGTCTGGACCATCGTGTTCGCCAGGGTGAGACCATACAAGAAGCCAGAGCAGGCCGCAACGACATCCATAGCCGCTGCCTTATGGGCGCCAAGCTCGGCCTGAATCAGGCAGCCGGTCGAAGGAAGAATCTGATCGGGCGTTACTGTCGCGCAGAGAATCAAGTCGATATCCGAAGCGTCTAACCCGGCGCGTTCGATAGCCTGCCGCGCGGCACGAACTGCAAACTGAGAAGTGTATTCCCCAGGGGCGGCTTTCCGTCTCTGTTTGATTCCGGTGCGCGAGGTTATCCACTCATCTGAAGTCTCTACGGTTTTCTCTAGATCGGCATTAGTCAGAATGCCTTCTGGATATGAATGGCCGGTGCCCAGAATCCCGGCGCGTACGTTTGCCATCTACTGTCCTCAGTTGCCAAAGGGAAGCTAATACTAACCACTAAAAAACCAAAAGCCAACTCAATGAAAAATACCGATTACACCACCACTCAGGCGGTCTTCCCGCTTGGGACTTTCGTTTTTGAATCAAGAATTCAGAGTTCAACCTTAAGGTTGCGGCATGGCGATGTTGGAAAGCTAAAGCTTCAACTCTAACCGGACCAGCACTCAATCGAACTAGTGTACACGGATAGCCTGGATGGACTCCGGTGAGCCGGCCGGGCCAAGGAGCGCGTTGGTTTCAGCTATGCCACGCTCAATTCGCTCACTCGCGCGATTCTCGGAGAACTCCTTTACGTTGCGAATCGCATTGCGAATAGCGCGAGCGTTGGACCTGCCGTGTCCGATCACTACGATCTGACGCACGCCGAGCAGTGGCGCGCCACCATATTCTGAGTAATCCAGACGTTTCTTGATATTGCGGAAAGCCGGCTTGGCCAGCATAGCTCCCGCCTTTGTGACCGCGGAGACGGTTAGCTCACGCTTGATCATCGACAGCATCGCTTCGGTCAATCCTTCGGAGAGCTTCAACATGACGTTACCGGTGAAACCATCAGTCACGATTATATCTACCAGGCCGGAAAAGACGTCACGGCCCTCCACGTTCCCTACAAAATTCAAGCTGCTCATCTCGCGCAGAAGCGGAAAGGCTTCCTTGGTTAGGTCATTGCCCTTTGCTTCCTCTTCGCCAATACTCATCAAACCAATCGCCGGTCTGATGGTGCCCAAGACGGCGCGCGAGTAGGCCTCGCCCATAATGGCAAACTGCACCAGGTGATGCGCCTTGCACTCGGAATTTGCCCCCACGTCGAGAAGCAAAGTGGGCTTGTCTGATTTGGTGGGAATGAGCGCTGCAAGGGCTGGCCGATCTACGCCCGGTAACATGCCGATGACCATCTTTGCGGTGGCCATGGCGGCGCCAGTATTTCCCGCGGAAACAAAACCATCCGCGCGACCTTCGGTAACCAGTTTCGTTCCAATCCTCAAAGAACTCTTCTTCTTGCGCCGGACTGAGGTGGCGACGGGATCGTCCATGCCGATCACCTCGGAGGCTTCCACCAGTTCAATCCCTCGATCTCCGTCTCCGCGCCAGCCACACCGACGAAGTTCAGGTTGAATCTTTTCCGGCTGGCCGACCAGGATTACTACCACGCCCAGATCACGTGCTGCAGCGAGCGCCCCATCAATCTCAGCGTGAGGAGCGTTGTCACTGCCCATCGCGTCGAGAACGACTTTTCCCGTCAGACGGGTCTCATTCTTCGACTGATTTCGCAAGGGAATACTGTTAGCGGCTACGTTTGCTCTACCTGCACCACTTCGCGGTTCTTGTAGTACCC
>JACCUI010000088.1 GCA_013811945.1 Pyrinomonadaceae bacterium
GCGCGGCAACGGGGCACCAAGTGGAAGCCCGGCAAGAATGTCGGGCGCGGCAAAGATGACACGCTCTTCGCGCTTGTCGAGGGGATTGTCAAATTCGAGGACAAGGGCCGCGGCGGAAAGTTCATCAGTGTATACCCACTGGAGCATGCATCAGTATAGAGCTTGAAAAGGAACGCACAGTCCGATGCGACGCCTGAGCCAACTAATAATTGAGCCCAGGGCGTCGCTTTCGATTTAAATGTTTATTGATCGCGTTAAGATTCGCGTACAAGGGGGGCATGGTGGTAACGGTGTAACGGCTTTTAGTCGAGAGAAGTTTGTGCCGCGTGGGGGCCCTTCAGGCGGCGAGGGCGGACGCGGAGGCGATGTCTGGATCACTGCGGACTCTTCCCTCAATACTCTGCTTCACCTGCGTTATAACCCTGAACATATTGCCGGGCGCGGGATGCACGGCGAGGGCTCAAATCGCTCAGGACGAGATGGCGACGATGTAGAAGTTCGTGTGCCAGTGGGAACTCAGATCTTCGACGTAAGCAGCGGGCAACTTCTGCAGGACCTGGCAACCGACGGTGCCAGGTGGCTGGCCACGCGCGGCGGACGTGGGGGATTTGGTAACGCGCATTTTGCTACTTCAACTAATCGTGCACCACGCTATCACCAGCAGGGAAGTGAGGGCGAAGAACTCGAGTTGCAGCTTGAGTTGAAGCTGCTGGCCGATGTAGGTTTGGTAGGGTTTCCTAACGCCGGGAAGTCAACCCTAATCTCGACCGTCTCGGCTGCCAAACCCAAGATCGCAGACTATCCCTTCACCACATTAGAACCCCATCTCGGAGTAGTTGATCTGGGCGATTTTAGGACTTTCGTGATCGCCGACATCCCGGGCTTGATTGAGGGGGCGCACGAGGGGGCCGGGCTGGGTGATCGGTTTCTGCGGCATATTGAGAGAACTACTCTACTGCTTCATCTGGTTGACGTTTCTTCTCTCTCCGGCAGAGATACAGTGGCTGACTATCAGACTGTGAATCATGAGTTGGCTGCGTACAACCCGGCACTTGCGAAACGGCCTCAGTTCATTGTGGCTACAAAGATAGATGCCCTGGAAGAACCAGAGCGATTGGAGTCGCTGAAACGTCAGGCAGAGAGTGACGGGAAAATGTTCTTTGCAGTTTCTTCAGTGACTAATAAAGGCATCCGCGAGCTTGTTAACGCCGTGGCCGCCAAACTGAGTGAACTGAAGGACTCGGCCAAGGCGAGCGTCATCGTGGAGTTGGCTCTGTAGGCCCCGGAAGAGTTGATGAGCGGCAGAAACCGTATTGCTATCTATGGCGGAACGTTTGATCCAGTTCATTTAGCGCACGTTGAAGTCGCTAAAAGAATTTCCCAGCTCTTTGAGATTGATAAATTGCTGTTCGTGCCGGCACAGGTGGCGCCCCACAAGCTGAATCTACCGGTAACGCCTGCGATACATCGCTATGCCATGTTGGTTTTGGCAACCCAGCAAGACCCTCGGCTCCGCGTGTCGACATTTGAGCTGGATGCGCCGGATCGGCGTTACACCGTAGACACGTTGGCGCATTATAAATCGGAGTTTGGCGAATCCGCGGATCTGTTTTTCGTGATGGGCGCCGACTCCTGGTCCGAGATCACTACTTGGCGGGGATGGGAGCGGCTGCTGGCGCTCGTTAACCATATCGTTGTCACAAGACCGGGATACGACATCAATTTGGATCTGGTCAATTCATCCGTCCGCGAGCGAGTTGTTGACTTGCGCGGGTCTACGCAGATTCCGAAAGTCGTTAAGGAAGCGGCTGGTGAGAAGATATTTATTACGGACGCTGTGATGCTGGCAAATTCAGCCACCCAGATTCGACGCGCTCTCCGCGAAGACGATAGGAGTCAATTAACCAGGCTGGTTCCGTCCTCGGTAACGGACTACATTAGAAAGTACGAGTTATACAGAAAATCGAATGAAGCATAATTCCACCGCCAAAGAACGATCGCTAACTCCAACGACGCTTTCTGAACTCAAGATGACACCGAAAGCGAAAGCAAGCGAGGAACTCGATGAGAGAATTCAGGGGGCATTGCAGGCTGCCAATGACAAGAAGGCGCTCGACCTGGTGGTTCTTGATCTGAGAGAAATAGCCACCTTTACCGACTACTTTGTAATTGCCAGCGGAAACAACGAACGTCAGGTGCAGGCGATTTCTGACGGGGTATTTGAAAAACTGAAGAAATCGGGCACAGCCGCAGCGCGGGTTGAGGGCTACCAGAGCGCCGAATGGATCCTTCTTGATTATGGTGACTTTATAGTTCACGTATTCTCGGACAAGGCGCGAAAGTTTTATGACCTGGAACGACTCTGGCGGGAGTCTAAAAGCATTGCCCTACCTCCCGAGTTCGGCGGCGAGTCGACTAGTTTTTTGAGAGACGAATCGTGATCGAGATATTTGCTCAGTCAGCAACGATGCGCGAGGCAATGCGTCTCGCCGAACGCGTGGCTGCGACTGATGCGAATGTTCTGGTGACTGGTGAGTCGGGTGCCGGCAAGGACGCGCTGGCGCTTCATATTCATTCGCACTCCAGTCGTGCTTTGGGAGCCTTCGTGAAAATCGATTGTGCGACCCTTCCCAGCGACCTGCTTGAGGCCGAGCTTTTCGGCTACGAGCGGGGGGCTTTTACGAGCGCCATCAAAGCAAAACCAGGACGACTCGAAGCTGCTGACAAAGGCACCATCGTGCTCGACGAAATTGCCTACTTGACGAAAGACTCGCAAGCAAAACTGCTGCGCGTAATCGAAAGTTGCGAGTTTGAACGGCTGGGAGGACGCAATACGATTAAGGTGGACGCGCGACTAATTGCCCTGACCAACGTGGACCTAACGGCGGCCGTGAATCGGCGCGACTTTCGGGAGGATCTTTTTTACCGGCTAAACGTGGTTCACATTCAATTGCCACCCCTGCGAGAGCGGGCGCAGGACCTGCCGAGACTGGTCCAGGCGTTTTTGAAAGCCTACGCCGCCAAGCACGGCCGAAAAGTAGGCGCCGTTGCGCCCGAGTTGCTGAACTTACTAAAGGAATATGAATTTCCCGGCAACGTGCGTGAGCTGGCAAATACGATCGAGAGGGCGGTGATCATTGCGACGGGTAACCGGTTGGAGGTCTCGGATCTCCCTGCGGCGATTCGGGCCGCCGTGCTGGTACAGCGGAAGAGACAAAAACCGCAATCGCTAGCTGAAGTCGAAGCCGAATATGTAGCCGACACGTTGGCGGCTACGCGCGGTAATAAGACCGAGGCTGCGCGGATATTGGGAATCAGCCGCAAGAATCTCTATGAAAGACTGGCGCGGCTAGAGAAGGGACAGGGAGAAGGGGAGAAGCGGAGACACTGAGACAACGAGACCGGGGGACGCGGAGACACGGAGACAGGAGGAAACGGAGTTGGGGGACGTAGCGAATCGTGAGGGGCATTAAGGGCTCAATCGACTTTCAAGAAACAACTGAGGGAACAGGTACAAGGATTTTCGCCGGGTCTCCGTGTCATCCTTTCCCCGTGTCGCTGCTTTGAAAAGATGCGCTTACGCCTTATTTGGCCAGGGAAGACGAGAGATGCTCGACTGAGGGCGCTGATCGACGAATATCTGAAGCGGCTTTCGCACTTCGCCCGCTCCGAAGTGACGGAACTTAAGGAGACCCCCGGGGCAAAAGCGGACATCGATAAGGATTCGAAGCGCATCTCAGACCGGCTGCCCAGCGGCGCAGTGACAGTTCTGCTGGATCCCAACGGTATTCAGTTGAGTTCAGAGGAGATGGCCGCCCAGGTGAGGAGTTGGGAGAACAGCGGTACTAAAGAGGCGGTATTCATAATAGGTGGACCGAATGGTGTTTCTCCTGAACTTTCAACTAACGTGACGCAGCGCTGGTCACTTTCCCGCTTGACGCTGACTCACGAAATGGCCCGAGTTGTTCTGCTCGAACAGTTATACAGAGCTTACACAATCATTCATGGGTTGCCTTACCAGAAGTGAGAACAAAGGTCGGGTCACGGTCGGACCGGATGATCCTTTAACGAGTCGGTGGAGGATTGATTAATAATGGAAAAAAGAAAAATGAGAGTTTTCCGCGACAGGTTGCTTGGCCGACGGGAAAGTTTGGTGGGTCAGGTTCAACAGGCTGAACTCTATAGCCGGGAGCGTGATGCGGAGGCGACTCAAGATCCGGCAGACATGGCAGCAAATGCGTATACCAAAGAACTGCTGGTTTCCATGTCTGACAATGATCGTCGATTATTGAATCTGATTGATGAGGCGCTGGAGCGAATAGACGGCGGAAAATATGCCAAGTGTGTACATTGCGGCGAAGCTTTGCCGGATAAGAGGCTCGATGCCGTACCGTGGGCCCGCCACTGTGTTCGTTGCCAGGACCTTCACGAGCGAGGACTGCTCGATGTGGACGAGGATTAGTATTTTAAATATGCCGGGTGACATAATAACGGCCGCTTGAGATCAACTCAGGAGGCCGTTGATTTTTGCCACAGGTCCTCCCGCTCATACGTCAATGCTCCTCACGCGCACTGTCAACTCGTTCTTTAACGCTCTGCTCTCACTGGTTTATCCGCAAGCGTGCTCCCTCTGCGGCAGCAGCGTTGAAGACAAGTGTCTCGGCGTGGCTTGTGCTCAGTGCTGGAGCCAGACTCGTACATTTACCACTACGGATATCATCTGTTGGAAATGTGGCGCTATATCGTTGGGTAATATCGCGCCGGAAAAACGAGATCAAGTTCGCTGCCGGCGTTGCGATAAGGATGCCTTTACGGCAGCCCGCGCCTGTGGAGCTTATGAGGGGGCTCTACGCGCTTCCGTTCTGGCTTTGAAACGCGATCCGCTCATCTCTCAGCGTCTAGTTAGCTTGTTGGTAGAAACACAAGAACGCGCACCATTGGACAAAGCGACACGGGTCATTCCAGTCCCGCTTCATCCCGATCATGAAAGGGCGAGAGGATTCAATCAAGCTGCAATTATAGGTAGCGAGCTTGCGCGCGCGGTGCGGCTACCGTTCGATGACGTAAGCCTTATTCGCACCGTTCATTCCGAAAGGCATCGCGCTGGCATGGACGCCAAGGGTCGTCGAGAGACTGTCGCGGAGGCTTTCAGTGTGCGCTATCCACGTTTGATCGAAGACGAGAGCGTTCTCGTTGTCGATGATGTCTTCACCACGGGAGCCACTGTATCGGCGTGCGCTGCGGCTTTGCTCGACGCTGGTGCAAAGGAAGTTTGCGTCCTTACGATAGCCCGACCGTTGCAATAACAGCTGACGCCGACGCAAATCACTCGAGACGCGCGATGAAGTCAGTACCACCACGCGGTAGCGGGTGGGTTCAGGCTGCTCACTACTCAACCTGCGGTCTCATGAGGTCAGTACCACCACGCGGTAGCGGGTGGGTCGACCGCAGATATCAATCCACTATCGCGCCGTGAGTTTACTCCTCTACAGCACGAGCATTGACATCCTATGTCCTCGCTGACAATTTGCCGGCGTCGAGTCTCAACAGTTTCTCATCCTCACCATGTGGAACAATACCGACAGTCCTCTTGCTTACTTCATCTCCTTCCGCACCTACGGCACCTGGTTGCACGGTGACGAGCGCGGCTCAATCGATCGGTTTCACAATCGATACCGATCACCCTATATTCCGCCGGATAAGAGTTGGCGCACTTATAATGAACAACAACTCAAAACCAAACCACTGATCCTGAAGGCTAGAGAACGCAGCTCCATTAAGGAAGCGATTCGAGAGACTTGTGAAATTCGGAAGTGGTCACTCTTTGCGCTTAACGTTCGCACCAATCATGTCCACAGCGTTGTATCGGCGAACCGAAAGCCCGGATTGGTTCTGAACGCTTTCAAAGCAAACGCCACACGCAGATTGAGGGAAGATGGTCTTTGGGTCTACCAATTCAGTCCCTGGGCCGACAAAGGCAGCAAGCGGTGGTTGTGGAACGAACGGAGCGTTGCCAATGCTATCGACTATGTGCTGTGTGGACAGGGCAATGAATTGCCTGACTTTGATAATTGACATCTGGCTGCTGACTTCATCGCGCGTAGATCGAGTGATTGGGAGCCAACCCACCCGCTACCGCGAGGTGGTACTGACCTCCTGAGAGCGCACATTGAGTGATGACTAACCTTAACCCACTGGCTACGGCGTGGTGGTACTGCCTCCGCTTGTTAGCCCCGAGGAGGAACCTTGAACGTGAGTTGCGGTCCCTCCTCAGCTCAATTAGTTTCAAAGACCTGTCGTCGCGAACCAGCGAGGCGGATCCGAGTCAGGGTGCACCACAAAGATGATCGGGGCGATACAAGGTTGCGGAAGAGAAACCGTGCCGTCACCATCTAACCATAAACCGCCGGGTGGAATGTGAGTCTGGAGCGCATTGCTCAGGCTTCTACCGAAAACGAGAGATGATCTTGTTGAGGCTCTTTCGAGCGTGCGTGCAGGCCAGAATCGTGACCTGGTCGCCAAGAACGCGATACCAGATGAGATACGGGAAGCGATGAGCTATCGCTCTTCGAACATCTCGATACAAAGCGGGATAAATGAGCGGAGTTTCCGAGAGTACGGTGAAGACCTCGGAAATTTCAGAATGGAAGTCGGCCCCGAGGCCGGCGCGCTGCGTTTCGTACCAGCCCTGCGCTTCCGCAACCTCGAGTTCTGCGACACGACGAACTTGGACCTTGAAGCTCAACGAAGTAGTCGCTCAAGTCGAGTTTTTACCTCGGGCCAGGTGCTTTGATCGTCCGGATTGGATTCCATGTCAGCCAGCCGAGCATCAAGCAAGGCTTTTTCAGCGTCAGTAACAGGGAGATCGTTGGGTGAGAGTGAGTCCCAAACCGCGGCGATCAGGTCCAAACGGTCCGCTGGATCGAGACTTACAATCCTGGCCATCAGTGATTCATCGATCATGGCTTAAAGGATAGCGCAAAGAGCGTTCTAGTCCAACTACAGAGCCACCGCGCGCCCGTGTCTTGAATATCGTCGACAATTCTCACGCCTTTGTTTCTGATGAAACACACGGAGGAGTACTCACCCGAGTCGTTGGTGACACCTTGATCAGACTGGGCAGGCACGAACTGACGTAAGTAGCCGCCTTCGCCCGTCAAGTTCAACGTCACGGTTTGGCCGCTGACCGGTCGCCCGTCCGCGTCACTAACCCGGCCGGTGATCCGCCCGACCGGTACCAAATCGAAATCCAACCCGCCGGCCGCCTCCCCTGCCTGCAAGTGACGCTGCCTGATAGTGACCCGCCCGGCGATCGTGGACGTAGATCCCGACGAGCCTTGAGATTGAGCCTGCGCGGTTTCTGTTACCTGGAGACTGATAAATACGAGGGCGCTTAATGCGAGCGAATAAATCGACCGTCATAGAACGTGCGTCATGCTTCAACTTCCTTTCGCGGCGTGAGGTTTGCGATCCCGGATCACTACTGTCCCAACGTTGATCCGGTCTTTCATTGTATTTGCTTGATCTTGATCGACTTAACTCGGCTGTACCCGGGAATCGATTTCGATTTATTTCTGGCAAAACGAGACAACCTGTATGGCTGCCAGGAACGACGTTGCACAAAAACTCTACAACCCGCCATCCCAGTGGGAAGGGATGTTTATAGAACTAGTCGTTAGTCAGGTCATCGCTCCGTCAGGAGCGAAATGTCTGGATATTCGGCCCCTAGCGGGGCGGATGAAATATACCCAAACTTCCCTCTATAAACATTCGGCGCCTAACAGCGCGACTTTTTGTGCAAGCCACCAGGAACGACGTTGAAAATTCAAGCAGCGGGTGAGTATCGAATCAACTTCGACGGAGCACTGGTGGCGGACATCACGCGGCGAATCGGCTGGCAGTTGACCCTGAGCGATCGCTATCTTTCTGACCCGCCCGGTGGTCTTAAACAGAATGATCTGTTGTTGACCACGGGTCTGAGAGTCAAACTCGGCGGGCCGAGATGAAGACAGCTTTCCTGTCCCCTGCTGGCGGCTGAACAACAAAGTTAGTTACTTGGCGGCGGCTTTTGTATCATGCAGCGCATGAGAAAACTGTATCCCGCTATCGAACCGTTTGATACTGGACGCTTGAAGGTCTCGGATATTCACGAGCTGTACTACGAGCAGTGCGGAAACCCAAATGGCCAGCCAGTTGTCTTTCTTCACGGTGGGCCGGGTGGCGGTCTCCAGCCTTTCTATCGGCAGTATTTCAACCCGCAGGCCTATCGCGTGGTTCTCTTCGATCAACGCGGCTCCGGTAAGAGCACGCCGCACGCCAACCTCGAAGACAACACAACCTGGCACCTGGTCGAAGACATTGAACGTCTGCGCGAACACCTCGGTATCGATCGCTGGCAGGTCTTTGGCGGTTCCT
>JACCUI010000125.1 GCA_013811945.1 Pyrinomonadaceae bacterium
GCGCGGAGTTCGCCGCCGCAATGCAGATTCGACCACCTGACCAAATGACGTTCTGAAAACGATTGGTAACGCTAGTATTCATTAGTAACCCGGCAGTTTTCACACAGTCTCGGTAGCGGGTGGGTCCTCGTTAGCTATGCTCAATCATTAAAGTCTGAGGATGGTACTGACCTCGTGAGACAGCCGGTGAGGGATGAGAAGCCTGAACCCACCCGCTACCGCGTGGTGGTACTGACCTCATGAGAGCGCGGCTTGAGTGATGAGTAGCTAGGACTTACCAGCTACCGCGTGGTGGATAATCTGACACTATGTTGAACTAATGACGGGAACACTCCAGTCACAAACTTACGAGCACGAGCTTCGCGTGGCGCTCGATCTCGCGCGTGAGGCGGGCGCCGCCATCCTCGAGTTCTACGGAGGCCCGCTTCAGGTTGAACAGAAGATCGGGTTTGATGATCGGGAGCCGGTGACCCAGGCTGACCGCGTTGCAAACGAGTTGATTGTTAAGGCGCTGCGGAAAGAGTTTCCCAAAGATGGCTTTCTTGCTGAAGAATCTGTGGACACCGCACATCGCCTCGACAAACGAAGAGTCTGGATGATTGATCCTCTCGATGGCACTAATGGATTCATCGATGGCAATGGAGACTTCGCGGTGCAAATTGGTCTGGCTCAAGACGGACGATGCGTGCTGGGCGTCGTCCACCAACCCATAACGGGTGTGCTTTACCACGCCGTCCGGGGACAGGGGACCTCGATCATCCGGCCAGATCGGAACCCAGAGCAGGCGACAGTCTCTGATCAGAAAGAGCTTTCGCTCATGCGGCTGGCCGCAAGCCGGTCTCACCGCAGCCCGCGGATGGACAAAGTAGTCAAAGCTTTTAGGGTCAAGGAGGAGATTCGGCGGGGCTCGGTAGGGATCAAGGTAGGTCTGATCATCGAACGACAATGTGACCTCTACGTGCATCTCTCGCCGCGCACGAAACAATGGGACACCTGTGCGCCGGAAATAATCCTGACTGAGGCAGGCGGGTTGCTTACGGATCTCTTTGGCCGGCCGCTGAAATACAACTCACCCGAAGTCCAAAACCGCAACGGGATCATTGCGAGCAACGGCGCAGCCCACGACCGGATTGTCGACACGCTTGCCCCGCTGCTCGCGGATTTCGGCCGTTTACCGATCTAGAACGCCAGCGGTAGCAGTTTGTGGAGAGGGCAATTCAACAGCGCCGGGAGGCGCGGCAGAGGGTAGCCAGGGGCAAGCGGCTCTTGCGCGCAGCCCCTGGATCAGGTCCGATAAATGCACCGCGCCCTGAAAGGGCGCCGCAAGCATCACCAAACATAGCGCTCGTCGTATTCAATCTCTACAGTTTCATGTCCAAGAGATTCAGGCTGGGCGAGGTTCTTTGCGCCCTCAGGGCGGGTCGTATTACTGACGTTACCCAGGGGCGGCGCGCAAAGCCGCTGGCCCCTGGCTAACTTCTGCCGCGCCTCCGGCGCTAGTTGAGTCGCCCTTCGACGCTCCTCGGTTCTGTAGTCGACTGGCACTGGACTGGCTGCGCAACCTGCAACGGTACTTCCCGTATGGTTTGTCTTAACCGAAAACTGGCGGGCTGAGTTAATATCGAGCTTCCCGATCCCATGATGGGAGCGTGTGCTTGCCCATTCGCCCAAAAATTCTTCTCACTCTGTTAGGTCTCTGCCTGGCGCCACTGCTTCTGCTTGGCGTCATTAGCTACTTCAACGGCATGGAAGAGGCGGAATCGGAGCTGCTTCGAGATCTAGAAAGAGAGCTTGATAACTTCATCGCCGCCGTCAGCGATCACGTCGATGAACAGGAAAACGAGCTGATCGCGCTCGCCGATTCTAAAGCGCTACGCGATTACCTGCAGTCGCCTGCCAAACAGTTAGCCTCACCAGCGAACGACCAGGGTCTGACAGGTCTAAAGATCGCCCTGGCGGAGACACTCAGCAAACAAAGTCATTTACTCAACATCTCATTCTTCGATCAGCAGAAGCGCCCGGTATTTTTTGCCGAGCGTAAACCGGAGGAACGCGCGAGCGAAGGCCTAAGCTTTCGTAACCAGGATTTCCCGCCAGGTCTGCCGCGACCAGAGGAAGGCCTGTGGGCAGCGACCAAGTCCGAACCCCTACGTTCGCCCATATCGCTTAACTCATCCGGGACCAGCTTGCGAATCTCGGTTCCTGTTTTCCTTCAAAGTGAAGTTGCCGAGATCTCGCTGGGGGCTCTCGTGTCTGAGCTGGAGGTCGATTCACTGTTGTCGGGGGCCGCGCGGCGATGGGAAGGGTCTGAACAGCCAAACGAGAATTTACCGGATAGAGCGAGTTCAACATCGAGGACGGTAGTGGTTGTCGATCGCGCCGATCGAATTTTGTATCACCAAAATCAGGCCCTCGCGTATCAGTTAGTTGGTGATTCTCTGCCTCACTTTAAACCAGTTGCTGCTCGCATGATGTCGGGGGATTCTGGATGGCAAAGTTTCAGGTCGGGAACTGATGAGGAGGTCTGGGCAGCCTTCAGCCCCTTTCCGGGGATGAACATGTCGGTGGCTATCCTGGAGAGTTATAAACAGGCGATGGCTGGAGCGCGTCGGTCGGGAGTATGGGGTCTCGTTTATTCAATTCTAATAGGATCGGCTACGGCGATTTTGCTGTCGTTCTACTTACAAGTCAGGACCCGGGGACTCGAGCGCGTCAGCGAGGGTGTCGCTGCGATTGCCGAGGGCAAACTTGATCACCGCATAGAGTTGAGATCCGGCGATGAAAACCGAGTGCTTGCCGACAACGTTAATTTGATGACGGATCGTCTGCGAGAGCAAATTGCGCGCGAGACGGAAGCGCGCCAATTCCAGTCGTTCGTGAGACTCTCAGCGATGTTGACGCATGATTTAAAGAACGCGATTGAAGCGTTGTCGCTGATCGTCAGAAATATGGAAAGGCATTTTGATAACCAAGACTTTCGCGCCGATGCAATGAACTCGCTCAAGCTCGCCACGCAGAATTTGAGTGCCATGGTAACGCGACTCACTAATCCGGTCGCTACGCTTAGCGGCGAATATAAGATGGCGCAACCCACCGATATCATTCCCATGCTGAAGCGCGCACTGGCCATCACGGCCGGGCCGGTGAGTGAGACCCACAAAATAGAAGCAGAGCTCCCCCCATCTCTCTTCGCGGTGGTTGATGGAGAACGAATTGAGAAGGTAATCGAAAACCTTGTGCTGAATGCACTGGAAGCGATGACAGGAAAGAACGGCACACTCACCATCAAAGCCGGAAAAACTGACGATCAAAAAGTATTCTTCTGCGTCACGGACACCGGAACGGGAATGACCCCTGACTTCATTGAAAAGCGTTTGTATCATCCCTTTGCCACTACCAAAAAGAAAGGTGTGGGCCTGGGTCTCTACACCTGCCGCGAAGTTGTGCGGGCCAATGGCGGCTCCATTAAAGTCGACTCAAGAGAAGGTGCTGGCACAACCTTCCGCGTAGTGTTACCATCGCCCAAATAATGGTGCCAAAGTAATTGTTGCGTAGCAGCTGAACAGAAGCTGACCGATCGGGTTGTCGTTATCCGGTTGGCACCGGTAATTCCTCAATTAATCTGTTGTCCCAGAAAATTCTTTGCGTTCCATACGCCGCTGTTCCTTGATTGAACGGCGGGATCAGGAATTGAATGTCGGGCGAACAATCACAGGTGAAAGGGACGGTGTTAGTGGTCGACGACGATGAGTCGGTTCGTCGTGGACTCTACTGGGCGCTCAACTCCGATTTTCGCGTCCTGGAGGCATCGTCGCGATCCGACGCCGTCGACCTGCTAAAACTCGAGAAGATTGATGTTGTGGTTAGCGATCTTCACCTGCCTCCGCACGAAGATGACATTTCGGAAGGATTGGCCATTATCCAGGCGGCGCGCAGCACCCACCCTCCGGTTCAGGCCGTTGTGATCACTGGAACCAGCTCAAAACATGCAGCGCGCGATGCGGTGAAGCACGGCGCTTACGGTTACTTCGAGAAGCCGCTCGATGCCAACGAGGTACGTCATATCATTAGCCAGGCCGCGCGCATGCGGCGTCTAGAGGTCGAGAACGCCCGGCTGCGTGACGAGCTTCTTAATTCGAGAGGCTTCAGTCATCTAATCGGCGGGAGCCAGTCGCTGGAAAAGATAATCAAGCACGCCCGAGCCGTGGCGGCGACCAGCGCAACAATACTAATCACCGGAGAGAATGGCACCGGCAAGGAGATGCTGGCACGGGCGATCCACGAAGAGAGCCCCCGGGCCGGCGCTTCGTTTGTTGCGGTCAGCTGTGCGGCCCTACCTGAATCGCTGATCGAGTCGGAGCTGTTTGGCCACGAAAAGGGTTCGTTTACTTCAGCCACACAAACGCGCAAGGGCCGGTTTGAACTTGCCGATGGCGGCACACTCTTTCTGGATGAACTTGCAGACTTAAGTCCCACTGTGCAGGTAAAGTTGCTGCGCGTTCTGCAGGAACGCTCTTTTGAACGTGTGGGTGGGACTAAGACGATGAGCGTTGATATCAGACTTATTGCCGCCAGCAATCGTGATCTGGAACAGGAAGTAGAAGCGGGACGTTTCCGGCGAGACCTTTTTTATCGGCTCAACGTGGTGCCACTAGTGCTTCCGCCTTTGCGCACACGCCCGGAGGACATTCCCGTGCTGGCGGCGCACTTTGTTGCCAAGGCCGCCGCGAAGTATCTCCGTTCTAACCTGGAGTTGGAGCCGGTCTTGATCGACGCGCTGCAAGAGTATGAATGGCCGGGGAATGTTCGGCAGTTGGAAAACCTCATTGAAAGACTGGTGGTCCTTACCAGTGGGGCAAGATTGGGTCTGGAATTTCTCCCGGAGCAAATGCTGCGGTTATTGCCGGATGCAAACGCGGCAGATGAGACCACGTTGGAGGGCGGAGTCGCGGCGCTCAAACGGCGGATGATTTTGCGGGCCCTGCAAAGCGAGGGGAGTAAGGTTGCGGCCGCCAAACGGTTGGGCATCAGCCGGTCCTACCTGCACCGATTGATTAGCGAGTTTGATTTGTGATGGGAAGTCCGCTGAAAGCTTAATTCGTAGCTCATGGTGTCTTCACCGATCCGAATATTTTCTTGGGGATTGGTCACGCGATAACAAACTCGTTATCTATCGCACCGCACTTCCCTCTCCGATGTTCTCTTAATCAGGAATGTCAAGTAATGGCTTTAACCCTCAACACATATCCTTCGCCACGCCCTGAATAAGTCTGGGAAGATCAAGAACCAGAGCAACCGTGCCGTCGCGCAACTCGGTAGCTCCGGCAATCCCTGGCCAACGTGATGAGTGACGACCCAGATTGCGTGCCAGAACTTCCTCACTTCCCACCACCTTGTCAACGACGAGGCCAACGCTTTTTTTTCGTGTATGTCGTCCGGACCCTTTCCGGGAAACTCGCAAGTGATGATGTGCACCAGATCGGTGGACACTGATTCATCAACTGTCTGTCCCAACAGTTCACGCAAGCGAACAATAGGCAGAACCCCGCTTTCAGAGGGCAGGGCCTCTTTGTCTCCGGACTTCTGTATATGACTGGCTGCGATTACTTCAATCTTGACCACGTGGGTGTTGTCTATGCAGAAGCTGTTGCCTCCAGACACGACCATAGTCGAACGGACCAGACCAAACGTTGCCGGTAGCCTAATCTCGAAAGTTGATCCTCGCCCTGATTCGCTGGAGACTCGAAGCTCGCTTCCTACCTGTTCGACTGCGGTTTCTACTACGTCCACCTACACCGCGACCCGAAATCGTTGAGGCTGCGGACAAAGTTGTAAACCCGGGACGAAATATCATTCGCACGCTGTGATCCATGTCCAGGAGGGTGTCTTCACTGATTAATCCCAGCTTAATTGCGGCTTGCGAGACGAGTGCTGGATCAACGCCACGACCATTGTCTCTAATGCGCAGGCAGGTTTGCCTGCCCTCGCTAGCCACTTCTATGCGCACCAAGCCGCGCTTTCTCTCTGCCGACTGCCCCTGTTGCTCAGGAGTTTCAATTCCATGATCTACCGCGTTACGCACCAGATGAATGAGCGGATCCGCGATCGCGTCACTCAATAGCTTGTCGAGTTTCAGGTTTGAACCGACAACCTCGAAGTCTATTTCCTTGTTCGTCAAACGAGCGGCCGCTCGACCCGCTCGCGCCGCCCGTTGCAGAACTGGCGCCAGCGAGACCATTCTGAGTCCGATCAGCTTCTCCTCCACGCTCAGAAACGATCGTCTGATTTGCACGTCTAATCTCTCCAGTTCTTCCTGGACCTCTCTGCTGACGTACGGCTGTGAAAGCGCCAGGTCAAGGGCGTTGGCAGTCGCGCGAAAAAGGTCATGCGTGGAGGAGATCAACCGGTCGAGATCATCAAGATCTGTGCGAATGAAATGGGAAAGAGAAGCGGGTGTAGTGCCCAATCCTGCTATCAACGAGTTTTCACCACTACTCCAAGCTGGCTGCCCGCTTGGGGACCTCGGTTCGGCCTTGTCGCCGGAGGCAGGTCTTTCCGGTTTGCTGGCGACCTTACTGATGCACATACCGGAAAAACTGATCAAATCGTGATCGGCCACATCCAGATTGGACCTCCCGGCGAAGAGAATCTGAAAGTTGATTTTGTCGGCATGATCGGCGTCGACCATCGGTGAGGTGGCGATAATTTCCCCGCGCGCCGCAAGGTTTGCTTTCAACCGTGAGAACTCGTCGTCAAGACTTGCGATATCGAAACTGGTTGTAACGAGACAGAGATCATCGCCGGACTCGACCGCTTGCTTCAAACGGTGCTTCTCGTCGCCGCTCAACGACTGGTAAATTTCCAAAGGCAAACAATCGAGCACTGAATCAATGTCCAGACCGACTTTCGCGCTGTTTCCCTGTGCGAGAACCTGAATCCGCTCAAACAATGCTCGGCGCGAGGGTTCGATGACGCCTGGGGAGGCCAGATGTAAACTCTCGAACAAAGCGATGGCCGCACTCTCACACGTGTCGAGAACATCGTTGTCCACAACTGACCGGCCTGTGCGAACGGCACTCAGCAGACTCTCAAATTCGTGGGCAATCTCGCTCAACCCTTCAAGGCCTAAGGATGCGGCGGAACCCTTGATCCGGTGGGTGCGACGGAAGATACGGTCTACGAATTCACGTCGAGCTCTCCGGTCATTCGCTTTCTCGCGCAGTTCGTCCAGGTCGACAAATATCTGCTCGATTAGGTCCTCGGTCTCGGCAAGAAACTGGCGCTGGCTTTGGTCCACGATTGAATAGTAATGCTACTACTGCGAAGCTACGGGACGCTCATCTTCGTCAGCATCCTGAGCATCGTCGGATTCTTCAGTTAACTCCATGTTCTCCTGCGGCTGCTGCTCGTCGAGATCGCGCTTGATGGCATCAAGGATACCGTTGATGAATTGCGTGGCTTCGTAGGTCGAGAAACGGCGGGCGATTTCGAGCGCTTCATTGATGGCCACCGTGCGGGGAGTTGGCTCGTGAAGGAACTCGTAAACGGCCAGACGGAGGATGTTGCGATCGACAACCGCCATACGCGCGATGCGCCAGTGTTCCGCCCGCGAACGTATACGTTCGTCCAAGGCCTGGAGTTGGGCCAGCGTCCCGGCTGCCAGTCGCGTCGCAAAATCGCGCGCCGGTTCTTCCAGATCAACGTCGCCCAATTCCGCCCAATACGTCCGCACCACCTCGTCCGGGGGCGTTTCAGCAACATCAGCCGCAAAGAGCATTTGCAAGGCGCATTCGCGCGCCTTACGTCGCGAACCCATATATCAATTACCAGTACTTATTTATGGGTGATGAGGTGACAAGTAACCAAGTCCGTCTGCCCTACTACTTAAAACTCATCACTTCCGAAAAGCTTCCTTGTAAAGATTTACCAATTCCACTGCGGTCGTGGCGGCTTCAAATCCCTTGTTGCCCAGCTTAACTCCCGCACGATCGATGGCTTGGTCGAGATTGTCAGCCGTTACTATTCCGAATACAACCGGCACTCCCGTTTCCATCCCGGCCTGTGATATTCCACGCGTCACTTCGTTGGCGATGTATTCGAAGTGTGGCGTCTGTCCGCGGATAATCGTTCCCAGGCAGATTACCGCATCAAACTCTTTTAAACCGGCGACCTTCAAAGCCAGGAGGGGAATCTCGAAAGATCCCGGCACCTTATAAACCGCCACTGCCTTCTCCGCAACGCCTAGACGAGCGAGTGCATCAAGCGCCCCGTCGACGAGCCGCGAACTGATAAAATCATTCCAACGACTCGCCACAATCGCAAAACGGAATCCTTTGCCGTTGAGTTGTCCTTCGTGAATAACGGGTTGCAATACGGTTTCTAACGCTCCATCGTCGCAATTGGATAAGGCTTTCGCAGTATAGGGGATGCGAAAGCGAGCATCAAGGGGATGCTTTATCGCGTAGCGGGTAAGTCCGGGTTTCGGCAGGTCATCCCTGAGGGATGTAAGTTAATAGCCGTGGGCGAGCGTTGCGCCGCCCACGGATAGCCGAAAAGGAATATGCCTGACCCTGAAGGGGTCACAGTGTCAGGCTTTGTTTGACCCTTCCAGGGTCAGGAAACTTTTCTCCGATCATCCGTGGGCGTCGCGCAACGCTCGCCCACGGCTATTGACTTAAATCCCTTCGGGATTCGAAAACATTCTGAATCTGATCTCGAACTCAAACCGACATACTACTTTATGGGTCGGGGGAACGATCAGGTTCCTTTGAAAACGGGCGGGCGCTTTTCCAGAAAGGCCCGTGTGCCTTCGCGCATGTCCTGCGTGGTAAACAAACTTGCGAAGAGTTCTGCCTCGAGAGCCAGGCCTTCTTGGAACGAGAGTTCCAGTCCGCGGGTAACGGCTTTCAGGCAGGCCCGCACCGCGAGTGGGGCCAGTTTGGAAATGTCCTTCGCCAACGATTCCGCTGCCTTGAACACATTAGCGGGATCAGTGACCTGATTGACAAGCCCAAACTGATAACCCTGCTCAGCTGAAAGCACGTTGCCCGTAAGCATCACTTCGAGCGCGCGCCCGTATCCAATTTCTCGCGGAAGGCGTTGAGTCCCACTGTAGGCGGGAATTACTCCCAGTCTTATTTCCGGCAATGTGAAGTGCGCCTTCGTCGATGCGATACGCAGATGGCAGGCGAGCGCCAATTCGCAGCCGCCACCGGCCGCAATGCCATTGATTGCAGCGATCACGGGCACAGGACAGTTCTCGATCTGATTGCAAACTGCCTGGCCACGTTCGGAAGTGGCGCGGGCGCCGTTCTGATCGAGTCCCGCGAGTTCATTTATGTCGGTACCAGCGCAGAAAGCTTCGCCCGAGCCGGTGAGAATCACCGCCCGCAAGTCGGACTCTTTCTCCAATTGGTTTAATACGTCGCTCAATTTCTCAAGCGTCGCTTGTGAGAGGGTGTTGAGCTTCTCAGGACGGTTCAAGCGGATGATCGCGATCGCATCGCGTCTTTCGAGGAGGATTAAAGACATCTGTTTTGAGTTTCGAGTTCCGCGTTTCGAGTATGTCCACGGTTGCTGCTCTCGTAAATCGGCAACGTGGAACTTGAAACGCGCAAACTCGAGACCACTATACGAGGCTCATCGGCGTGGGATTCTTCGGATCCTTGGTGTAGTCGTAGAACCCTCGTCCTGACTTCCGGCCGTGTAAACCGGCCATCACCATCCGCTTCAATAATGGCGGCGGCGCAAACCGCTTTTCGCGAAACTCATTGAACATGATTTCGGCTATGTAGTAGGTCGTATCCAATCCCACAAAGTCGCCGAGGGTAAACGGTCCCATCGGATAACCCAGCCCCAGCCTCATCGACGTATCGATGTCTTGAATCGAGCCTACGCCTTCTTCCAAGGCGCGGATGGCATCGAGCAGGTAAGGTACCAATAAACGATTCACGATGAAACCGGATTTGTCTCCCGCGCGCACCGGCACTTTGTCCAAGCGCCAGGCAAACTCAATGCCCTGCTCATAGATCGCTTCATCGGTCAGGATCGTGCGCACGACTTCAACCAGCTTCATGAGTGGAACGGGATTGAAGAAATGCAATCCGATAAAGCGCCGTTGCCGCGCTGGGGAAGTCGTCGTCATCATCTCGGTGATCGAAATTGACGAAGTGTTGGAAGCGAAGATCGTCTCAGGCTTACATAGGCCGTCAAGTTGCTTGTAGTTCTTGCGCTTCTCTTCAAGGTTTTCAATGATCGCCTCAATGATGATGTCGCAGTCTGAAAGATCTTCGAAAGACGTAGTGCCAGATAGACGGTTGCGGATCTCCTGCTGCTGCTCGGCGGTGATCGTTCCCTTTTCTGCGAACTTCGCCAGCGACTTCTCGATACCTGTAAAGCCCTTCTTGATCAGATCGTCCGATACTTCGCGCACAACCGTCTCGAACCCTGCACTTGCAGCAACTTGAGCAATACCTGAGCCCATTAACCCGCAGCCCAGGACGCCTACTCTCTTGATTTCCATCTCTTATCCTCTCCTCTGAGTGTTCGCAGAATTATTGCGTGGAGTTGTTCAGAGTTTGCGGTGTTGGCTCATCTATCAAACCACCGTAGGTTTTTCCAGTCGTCTTCAGCCACCTATTGTAGTCTTTCGACCACGAACCGAAATCCTCTAGCAACGCCTGCTCTTCCTGTAGCAGCTTCCTGGGGTCAGACGCTGGCGAAGAGGCCGGGGTGCGCTTGAATTCTTGCGCGTTGCTCAGAAGAGCTTTGAGTCTTTCCATCAGCTGAGCCGACTCCTGATCAAAATGCGGAACAGATTCGAGACTCTTCCGTGCATCATCAACGCCATTCGAGTCTCCCTGCATGGCTCTATAAAAAGTTTCCTGCGCGGTATTCATTGTCTTGGCAAAAACCAGGAAGGCGGCGTCCGTGCCACCTGAATTGAGAACAGTTCGCTCTTTTACCGAAAGCGGCAACGGTTCCCTAAAATGCTGGGCTGCTTTAAGGAAGCTAACCGCCACTAGGGTTAGCGCCCCGACCCGCAAGATCTGCCAGGTAATGGCGACACCGGTTCTCTCCCCGGGTCTGCGATATCCTACGACCAGAGCCAACGCAGCGCCGGTGACCAAACCACCGAGATGCGCCGCATTATCGAAAAGACCACGCCCCATATATCCGATGAACAGATTCAACAGAATCATCGGTAGCAACCCCGTGCCAAAAGCGCGTTTGAAACCTTCCGGCAACTCGTCGCGATACTTAATTCCAAAGACAAAGAGAACACCCACCATGCCAAATAATGCACCCGAGGCCCCGGCCGATGGTCCGTCTGGCCGGAAGAGAAAGCGTCCCAGTGGTCCTAGTGGGGTGCCGGGGTCGACGACTGTTAAATAACTTGCCAAAGAGGCTCCCAGGCCACTCACTACCCAGATCACTAAGAACTTCGCCGACCCATACAGCTTCTCAACGTATGGGCCAACAATCCACAAACTGTACATGTTCACCAGTAGGTGCAGAAGATTTACGTGGACGAACATGGGCGTAACCAGACGCCACCATTGGCCCTCGTTAATAAGCGCGTTCAGCTTCGCTCCATAGGCAATCAGGACTTCGGGAGGAAAGACTCCCAAAACACTAATCGTCATTCCGCTTGACTGCCACATAAGCAGAAAAACGAAAAAGTTTGCGACCAGCAAAATGATGGTGAACTTGTAAGGCCGACCCAAAACGGCTCGGGCAAAACGCATCGTCTCACGGTCCGAGACCTTCCGTGGCGGAGCATTTGAATTGATGGTGGAGGCGCCGCAGACTGCGCAGCTAGTCTCGCCGGCGCCAACAATCGCGCCACAGCCGCGACACATGCTGGGCCTGGGTTCGTTAGTCCTATTTGATTTTGTTTCGGTCAAGTGATCAAACGCTAACAAGCGCGATGCTTCAATCAAAAGCATCACGCTTAAGAATCTAGTAAACGGAGATTAGCTCAACTGGAGTGCTACGCTCTGCAAGATTTTGCTAACCACCCATTTCCGCAAGGAGGCTCACCAGATCGTCGGCATGTTCCTCTTCCATCGCGAGAATGCCTTCCAACATCCGTCTGGTAGTCGAATCGTCATTGCCGAGGTAATTGATCATTTCCCGATAACTGTCGATAGCGATACGCTCAGCCACCAGATTCTCCTTGATCATGTCCAGAAGATTCTCGCCTTCGACGTATTCGGCATGGCTCCTGGTCAACAACCCCTCCGGGTTGAGGTCTGGCTCACCGCCTAACTGCACGATCCGTTGTCCAATGAGATCCGCGTGTCCTTGCTCCTCGTTGGCGTGCTGGAGAAACTCCGCAGCCACGCCCTCGGCATGAATGCCCGAGGCCATGAAATAGTGCCGCTTGTATCGCAACACGCAAACGATCTCAGTGGCAAGCGCCTCGTTCAAAAGCTTGACGACTGTATTTCGATCGGCGCGATAGCCCTCAGTTACGGCGCCATTCTCGATGTGTTGGCGCGCGCGTTCGCGTAGAGTCTTGATGTCTGTGAGAAACGGTTTGTCAGGCACAGCTTTTACTCCTGATTGATCAGCCACGGCTTTCTCCTCCAAGAAAATTTAGGGGAAGCTTGATATTACGCGCAGGACGATGCCGGAGCAAGGCTGCCACATTTGGAACCAGTTCGCCTTGTCCCTGAAAGGGACGAAGTTAATAGCCGGGGGCAACGCCCCCGGTGAGCGAAGGTTTCGCTCCCGACCCTGAAAGGGTCGCAGTCGCGACGAACTACATCACTCAGGTTGAATCTTTAGTTTGGCACGGTGCGACCCTTTCAGGGTCGGGGAGTTTGAACACTTTTCCCGGGGGCGTTGCCCCCGGCTACTGACTTTCGTCCCTTTCAGGGACAAGGCGAACTGGCTTCAGAGCTTCTTTATTCAGCACTGGCTCTTCCCTGAATTTTTATCTCGTTGGACGCCACCGTATCGGTCCCGACTTCGAGAGGTGCTCGCCAGACGAGGGTTTTAATGCGGCAGGTACCAGTGTTGTCTTCGCGGCAGTAAAAGAGCGTGAGTTGAACGCGAAGGTCTGCCTTCCCCGCTTCATAGGCGCGAAATGGTATACGCAGAGGCAGACGCAGATTCTTCGATGTCTCTTTTACTTCTCTATCGCGTCCGCTGGAACCGGTTACCGAGGAAGACATCAGCCCCACGTGCTGCCCGCCGCTTTCAACCGAGAGTCTGTAGCGCTGCGGTGCCATGGGATTCAGATGATAACCCGCAGGCAAATCTACCTGAACCACAACAATGCCGTTCTGGTTTGCGCGTAAGCGCTGGGGGACCAATACGATCTCTTCAAAATTCGGCGCGGTATCGGAATCCGTCGCAGCCGCCGTGGTCAACGCGGCAGGCGGCTCGAGACCTTTGATTCGAAGAGTCGATATTCCTTTCGTCTTCAGGTTGACGACTCGGACTGCATGGTTGTTTGTGTCCGCAACGTAAAGCCTATTGTCGGCGACACTCAGACCGCCAGGTTCGTAGAGAGAAGGTGAGTTGCCGTCGGTTTGGCCGGGCTTGCCGGTTCCGAACAGCGTCTTAACGGAGCGCGCTGCCGGATCGAGTAGTTTGATCTTGTGATTGTAAGTGTCAGCGATCAGCACTCTGCCATCAAGCGCAAAGATGCCCAGCGGATGTTGTAAGCGGACATCGTCACCTAGTCCGTCAACATCACCAAATTTAAACAGGTCACCACCAACCACGGTTTTGACCTGCCCGCTGCTGAGGTCGATGGCCCGGATGATGTTCGACTCGCTGTCAGCCACAAAAAGACTCTGGCCGTCCGTAGCCAACCCGGAGGGCTGGGCAAAGCCGGCCTCCAGTAATGACCCATCGAGGCGAGCTTCGCGACCGGAGCCGGCAAACGTGGATACTGCCTCTTTCTCTAGATCAAGCTTCCAGATTTGATGGGGACCGGCCATTGCAATGTAAAGAGTCCTCCCCACGAGCTGAAGATCCCAAGGAGAATTCAGACCAACCTCGCGCGCCGGCCCTTGCTTGAAGTAATCATGCGACTGCTTTCCGGTGCCTGCGATGGTCTTCACGGTTCGCGCTTTTAGATCGACACGGCGAATAAGATGGTTTTCCGTATCAGCGATGTACAGGTTGTCGGCTTCCAGGGCCATCCCCTGCGGGCGGTAGAAGCTGGCTTTATCGAATGCCCCATCTGCGAAGCCATGCTCTCCGGTCCCGATCGTTTCCACGAGCGTCCCATCGAGTTTTGTGACCACGATGCGGTTATGATTTGAATCAGCAATGAACAGCCGGTCGCCTTTGGAATCTGCGAGAACCTTGCCCGGGAACGCAAGTGGCAGGTTTCCAACCTTGGCGCGTTCCAAACTGAGTTTAAGGGGCTCTTCATTCAGCTCGCCGCGCGCGCGAAAGTCGGCGACAGCTTTTCCGATGGCCATATCAATAGGATCGTAGTTGCCTTCGCCGGAGATTGACCCAATCACGTAACCAGCCGGGTCGATTAAGATTTGAGTAGGCCAGGCGCGCACCCCGTAGCTTTGCCACACCTTAAACTCCGCATCGTTGTAGACCGGATGCTCAATCTCGTAACGCAGGATGATGCGACGAATATTCTCCGTCTCCTTCTCGTTTTCAAATTTTGCTGAGTGCACACCGATCACTACCAACTGGTTCGCATACTTCTCTTCGAGCCTCTTCAGGTCCGGAATAATGTGGATGCAGTTGATGCAGCCGTAGGTCCAGAAGTCCAGCAGCACTACCTTGCCTTTCAACGCAACCAGCGATAGCGGTTTATCTGTATTGAGCCAGCCACGCCCACCTGTAATCTCGGGCGCGCGCACGCGAACCCCCTGTTGTGCAGACATATAAGTGCCTTTCCTAATAGTGCGGAGAGATTGAGCTGAAAGCACTGCAATAGCCGATAAGAAGACCGCGAAGCCAAATACAGCCTTCGAGCTTTTGGGGGAAATCGTTCTCAATCTGCCTCCTCCAAGACCACTGTAGTTACGAACTGTAAAGCTGATATGGTTTTTCAACCTGTCCACGTTCTCTGCATGGAGTTTGGTGATTCAAGAAAGAAAATCTCATTTGTTCGCTGGCTCTGTCACATAGACTCCTATCAATCGTGCTGGTGAACGGGTGCTACCTCATCACTCCGTTTGTCCAGGACCTGGTCCAGCCGATCGATTGCGCGTCTCAGATGGGGAATCGTTATCGAACCACCAACCACAAGCGCCACATTAAAGGCGTCGAGAAACTGGGGTCGGGTCACTCCTGCATCAGCGCACTGTTTAATGTGGTAAGTGATGCAGTCATCACATCGCAGAACAGTTGAGGCCACCAGGCCCAGCAACTCCTTCGTGCGTTTGTCGAGAGCACCGTCTTCATATGCCTGCGTGTCGAGAGCAAAAAAACGTTTGATGCCCAGATGGTTACTACCGAGTAACTTCTCATTCATCTCCGCCCGGTAACGGTCAAATTCATCCATGGAACCAATCCTTTCGGCCCGTATCAGTGATAGAAGCCTTTATTCTAGCGCGACGACCGGTGTACTTGCCAGAATGGCTTGATTGCGACTGTACCTTTTTGCCGTAACTGGTTCAGTTGCAAACCGCCTGATCAGGTCTTGTGGTGCCACTCCACTACGGAACCGCGAGCGGTAGCGACCGGATCCGAGCACTCAAGCTAGCGTGTAGGGTCGTTTACCTTGAACCTGGGATCCGGTCGCAACCGCTCTTCTTAGAAACATGCTTAAGGTTGGCACTACTTAAGCAGGCTATTTGCAAGTTTCATCTCGTTATCTGCGCGTCGCAGACGAGCAAAGCTACTCTGTTCTGTATTGAGCGGCTGCTTTTGAGGTTGAGTAAGAGTTTTCGATTGTCATAGAGGCTCGGTAGCGACCGGACAGTAGATTCAACCCGCATATTGGACTGAATTTTGGCATCGGAAGACCAGGGGCGGAGTTGAGTGTAAGTCCCGGTCGATCGGGATAGAAACTGAGCGCACAGCACCTTAGGAAGAGAGTGACCAGCTCCGCCGCTTTCGCCGTGGGGAGTGGGTTCCTAGTTCCTCCTTAGCCTGTGTTTCCCAGAGCCCCCCTAT
>JACCUI010000014.1 GCA_013811945.1 Pyrinomonadaceae bacterium
GGGGCTCTGGGAAACACAGGCTAAGGAGGAACTAGGAACCCACTCCCCACGGCGAAAGCGGCGGAGCTGGTCACTCTCTTCCTAAGGTGCTGTGCGCTCAGTTTCTATCCCGATCGACCGGATGCCACCACTCAACTCCCAGTGAAACCGCAATTAAACGACTTGAGTTTAGGATCCGGTCGCTACTGCTCGCGGTTCTGTAGCGAGCGACGATGTTGCCTGAGCTCAAAGGAATGTCGCAACGCCGTGATCAGTGATCCTCACCGAATGAAAGCCGCAAGCATTGAGGAATGAAATTATAGAGGCTTACTTCGCGTTAAGAAAGCCGGGAACGAATTGCATCGCGGTCCCAAAATCCCGGAACTCTCGGATTTTATTGAAAGTGAATTCAGTTGGCTTAAAACTGAGATGCCTGAACAGATTGGACCCAAACCCGACGTCGAGAGGTTGAATGAGGTGTTTCGCTTCTCGTTAGCAACAGCCTGGTAACATGTCTCAACCCCTCTTCGCAGCACTCTTTGACGAAACTGACCGTGGCCCGCTGACCGTTTCGGAGCTAACCGGCGCCGTCCGGAATGCGCTGGAGGCGCGTTTCTCTTCCGTGTGGGTGGAAGGCGAGATCTCAAACTTCAAGGCACATTCATCCGGTCATTGGTATTTCACCCTTAAGGACGATGGCGCCCAGCTGCGCGCAAAATGTTTTCGTGCAGCGAACGCTCGCATACGCTTTCGTCCGGTGGACGGACTACATGTCAGGGCCAGGGGCCGGTTGAGTGTTTATGAAGCACGCGGGGATTACGAGCTAATTGTAGAAGCTCTCGATCCTGTGGGCGCCGGAGCGCTGCGAATTGCTTACGAGCAGCTTCGCGATCGCTTGCAAGCCGAAGGACTGTTCGCGAAACATTTGAAACGACCCTTTCCGGTCTTTCCGCGGCGGGTGGGCATTGTCACTTCGCCAACTGGCGCTGCTATCCGCGACATTCTCAACGTGATTTCCCGTCGCACCCGCACCGTCCATGTGCTCTTTTCGCCGGCCCGTGTGCAAGGCGATGGGGCCGGCAGCGACATCGCTCGTGCTATTAAATTGATTAACGATCATCACAAACGAGCCGAGCGCGCCGGCTTTAGCGATGACCTGATTGATGTGCTCATTATTGGACGAGGCGGCGGCTCAACCGAAGACCTCTGGGCGTTTAACCAGGAGGAAGTCGCCCGCGCCATCCGGGCCTCGGCAATTCCGGTAATTTCAGCAGTAGGCCACGAAACAGATTTTACAATCGCCGATTTTGCCGCCGACTTGCGCGCCCCAACTCCGTCTGCCGCCGCGGAACTGGTTGCGGCGCAGGAAGATCAGATCTGCTCAACCCTGGCCGAGCTGGGACGCAGCCTCTCGCGGCTGATCCGTTTCAAGATTATGGATGCTCGTACCAGAGTTCAAGAGCATGCATTGTCTCAGGTCTTTGACGAGGTACGCTCGCGGGTGCGGAATGCGCGAATCGAAAGTAATTCCGCGACTCACAGTATGCAGCTCCAGATGAATCGGACCGTACGCGATGCGCGCGGACGAGCTGATGCTGTTTCTTTCCAGCTTTCACCCGCGAGGCTGCAAACGCGTCTAACCAACGCCACAGTGCGCTTCGATACCGCATACAGTAGTTGCCGCGGCTTGATGGAGACCTGTCTCGAGGAAGCCCGTAGCCGTCTGGGCCTGGCAGCAACCTCGCTCGACGCGCTCTCGCCCCTGGCCGTGCTGCATCGTGGTTATGCTATCGCGGAGGACCGGTCCGGAAATCTGCTGCGCGACGCGCAGTCTGCTTCGGTAGGCGATTCAATACGTGTGCGTCTAGCTAAAGGCCGAATCGAGGCACGGGTCGAGGGCATTGAGGAAACCTGAGCTTCCAAGACTCTTCACCATACGAAAAGAGATGACTCCTGAGCAGAAAGCCGGTGGGCCTCAAAGCCGCAAGCGTCTGGTAATCAGTTTCGAGCAGCCGCGTGGTGCGCAGGGTCCAATCAGTCGCGGCGGCAGGCGTTGGCCAAAGATCATGGCTGCGCTGGGAACCGCTATTGTCCTGGTGGCTGCCTTAGCCGCGTCCGGCGGCTATCTATGGTGGCGACATTACCGGACCACGCCCGCATACACGCTCGCTTTGCTCGTTGATGCGGTGCAGCGAAATGACCTGACAATCGTTAATGAAATCGTCGATATTGACAAGATAGTCAATAGGCTGGCGGCTGACGTTACAGAGCAATCGGTCGCACGCTATGGAGTTACGCTGAGCACTCAGCAGCGTCGGCGTGTCGAAGCCCTCGTGCCAGGTCTGCTGCCCGGTGTGAAGCAAGGCGTTCGCGATTCCCTGGTGAAGCGCTTGCGGGAGATTTCGGAGGAGTCGGAACCAAAGCCGTTCATTATCCTCGCGATCGGGCTGCCTTATCTTGTCAAGATTACTACTGACGGTAACACCGCAATGGCCGTCGCTCCCGTGCAAAACCAGGAGATTGAGCTTACGCTTCAGCGCCACGGCGAGCGGTGGAAAGTGGCGGCCATGAAAGATGACACTGTCGTACCACGAATCGTGGATGACATTATGAAAGATTTTCCAGCGATTGGACCGCTTAGATAGCGGAGGAAACCATCCAAACCGCGTGGCGAAGGCACCGGGGGCAGTAGCCCGACTGTTAAGGAGGACTCGGGAACTTTTCGCGTCACCACCCGACAGGAAATGACCGGGTTCCAAAGCGAGATTCTAATGACCATTAACGAACCGCAGCCCAGAACTTTCGAAGCGTCGCTCGAGGCGCTGGAACAAATCGTCCGTGAACTCGAGGAGGGCGATTTGGCGCTGGAAAAGAGTCTGGAGCTATTCGAGCAGGGCATTCGCCTTTCCCGAGAGTGCCAGGAACGACTAAGTCAAGCCGAGCGTCGGATCGAGGTACTGCTGCGCGATAACCAGGGACGGCCCGTGGTAGCCCCCTTCGAAGATTCCAAAGGAATACCTCAGGAGAGTCCCGGCGGAGAATGAAAACGTCTTCTGAGCTTTCACTTACGCCTGCCTTTGACCTTAAAGGTTTCTTTCACGAACGCCGAGCGTTAATCGAGGGCGCACTCGATAGCCTTCTTCCCGGTGAATCCGTAGAGCCGGTTTCGGTGCACAAGGCGATTCGCTGGAGTGTCTTCGCCGGTGGCAAGCGCTTTCGGCCTATCCTGATGCTCGCAACCGGCGAAGTCTTCGGAGCTCCAGATGAGGTGCTTCGGGCAACCGCATGTGCGCTGGAAATGATCCACACCTATTCGCTGATCCACGACGACCTGCCGTCGATGGATGATGACGAACTGCGGCGTGGTCGGCCTACTTGTCACATACAGTTTGACGAAGCTACTGCGATTCTTGCGGGCGACGCATTGCAAACTCTTGCTTTCCAAACCATCGCCGAAGACTCGTCGCTCTCGGCTGAGCAACGAGTTCTTTTGGTTAGCGAGTTAGGTCGCGCGGCAGGCACGCCCCGAGGAATGGTGGCGGGGCAAGCCCGTGATCTCGAAGCGGAATCGCGCGCGGTGACGAGCGGAGAGTTGGAGCAGATTCACCGTTTGAAGACTGCGGCGCTGATAATTGCTGCCGCCCGTTGCGGCGCCATCATTGCGGACGCAACCGACGCGGAACTTGAAGCTGTTGGTAGGTATGCGGCGCAACTCGGTCTACTTTTTCAGATCACCGACGATCTTCTCGACGTTACTGCGACAGTTGAGACTCTGGGCAAGACCCCGGGCAAAGACGCACGCGCGCAAAAGGCAACCTACCCATCGCTTTATGGAATCGAGTCCGCACATCAGCGCGCGGATCTGGTTCACCAGGAGGCATGCGCCGTCCTGGAACAGATCGACAAACCCACCGAGCGTCTTCGCGCGATTGCTGACTTCATATTGAAGCGAGATGCGTGAGTTAACAGCGGGTGCACCGAAAGCTATAGGAGTTCGCAAAGGGATTGCGGCGAACCTTTGCAGTGCGGTGGCAAGCGAAGCGCGACACCGCTTTGGTTGATCTGTAAGAGGCTACAACGCCAATATCCAAAGCGCCGCCGCCGCTTCGCTCTGTGTCAAATCAGAATGGAAGGACTTTACGAACGTAACTACTTAGAGCAGTTCCTGCTCCGATACAGAACCGAGTAGCTTTGCTCGTCTGCGACGCGCAGATAACGAGATGAAACTTGCAAATAGCCTGCTTAAGCAGTGCCAACCTTAAGCATGTTTCTAAGAAGAGCGGTAGCGACCGGATCCACCACTCAATAC
>JACCUI010000152.1 GCA_013811945.1 Pyrinomonadaceae bacterium
GATGGCCCTGGCGTTTTCGGCAATGGGCAGAGGTTGGTGGTTCTGGATGCTGATCCCGGCCTTCTCTCTGATGGGAACGGGTGTGGCTCAATACATCCGAGTGAAGGAAGCACAGAAACACGCGATGCCTGATGCCGTGCCAGTTCAGCCTTTTCAGCCCGCGATGCAGCCCCCTCCTCGCGTAAATTCATTTCCCAGGCGCAACACTGGGGAACTCGTGCCGACACCTCCCAGTGTGACTGAAGGCACGACGCGCCACCTCGGGGCGGAAGCGCCTACCAAACATCTCGATGCTTCAACTGAACCACCGAAGTAAATGCTCTTGAGAGTTAGACGGAGGCGATGCCATTCCCGAAGTCGGAGGACGGGCATCGCCTCGATCTCTATTTGATGAAACCCAGCAATTCAGTCCGTATTTGTGTCCCCGTCTGCGAGCAAAGTCTGGGTGCTGCCGAGCGCGCTATCGCCAGGGCGGCCGAGATAGGCGATTTGATTGAGGTGAGACTAGATTGCCTTGATCCATTTCAAATCGGGGAGAGCTTTAAAAACGGTGAACACCTCATTGACCAATCTACGCGACCAACCATTTTGACTTTTCGTCCGACCGAGCAGGGTGGCCATCGGAAGCTTGATACAAAATCCAGGTTATCTTTTTGGTTGTTCGATCGCCCCACTTCAGCCGAGTTTCTCGATATCGAACTTGACATCGCTATTAATGCATCGGTTTTTGATTATGGGAAGAAAGTTGATTGGACCCGGGTTATCTGTTCTCACCACGACTTTGTAGGAGTGCCTGGCGATCTCGATCGAATCTTTGATCGAATGATCCAGACCCCCGCCCGCATTCTCAAGATCGCGTTCCAGGCTGACGATATCACTGGCTGCATTGCTGCATTTCACTTGCTTGACCGAGCGCGTTCCAAAAATCGAGAGATGATTGCCATCGCCATGGGAACAGCGGGACTCGCAACTCGCGTTCTGGGCCCATCTCGAGGGGCTTTTCTGACTTATGGAGCCCTCGAAAATGAAAGCGCCACAGCTCCGGGTCAAATTACTGCACGGGAATTAAGGACTCTATATCGGATTGACGGAATTAATCGGCAGACCCGCATCATGGGCCTCGCGGGTTTGCCCGTAACGCACTCGATTTCGCCGTACATCCATAATGCGGCCTTTGAGTCTGCGCAGTTTGATGGGGTTTATCTGCCGTTTGAGGTTCGCGAGATCTCGTCCTTTATTAAGCGCATGGTCCATCCTCGCACTCGAGAGATCGATTGGAACTTGCTGGGCTTGAGTGTGACGGCGCCGCACAAGGCTTCGGTTATGAGTTGTCTGGACTGGATTGATCCCGCCGCTAAGGAAATCGGAGCGGTCAATACGATTGTGGTTCAGAGCGACAAACTGCACGGGTTTAACAGCGATGCTGACGCGTTCTTGAGCCCGATAATCCCCAGGATTAGTGATTTACGCGAGGCATGCTGTGCGGTGATCGGTGCTGGTGGGGCCGCGAGTGCCGCTGTGTGGAGTCTGCGACAGAAGGGCGCAGAGGTAACCATCTTTGCTCGCGATGTTAGAAAAGCCCGACCGTTGGCTGAGAGATTTGGTGCCACGGCGAAACCGTTGGGCTCGGCGCTGTTTGAGAGATTTGACATAGTAATCAACGCTACCCCTTTGGGAACGTCAGGCAGGCAAGAAACCGAGACACCCGCAACCGCAGCTCAACTTCGCGGCGCGCGCTTGGCCTATGATCTAGTTTACAATCCAGCGGAAACCCGATTCCTACGCGAGGCTCGCGAGGCTGGTTGCGAGTTGATTAGTGGATTGGAGATGCTGGTCACGCAAGCTGGCGAGCAATTTCGACTGTGGACAGGTGCCGTAGCACCTGCGGAAGTTATGCGGGACGCTGCCATGGGGGCACTTTCAGATCTGAGATCTCAGACTGAGATCTCAGAAACTTCTCAGATTTCAGATCGAGATCTCAGTTGGTAGATTTCAAAACTATGAACGAGCGCTACAGTCGACAGATTCTCTTTGGCGGCATCGGCAAAGAAGGCCAGCAGCGTATGCTCGAATCGCGAGCCTTGATTATTGGCTGCGGCGCATTGGGGTCGGCGCACGCCGAGGCTTTGGCTCGCGCCGGCGTCGGCCGGCTGCGGATCGTCGATCGTGATTTTGTCGAGGCGTCGAATCTCCAGCGACAAACTATGTTCACCGAGCGGGATGCGGCCGAGCGCATGCCAAAAGCGATCGCTGCCGCTAACCACATCCGCGACTTCAATTCGGAAATTGAAACAGAACCCGAGATCGTGGACGTCAACCATTCAAACATCGAACGATTGATAGAGGATTGCGATGTTGTCCTCGACGCAACAGACAATTTCGCGACGCGTTATTTGATCAATGATGCCTGCGTGAAGCATGAGCTCAACTGGATCTACGGTGCCGCGGTAGGATCTTACGGCGTAACCATGACCATTCGGCCGCATCAAACTCCCTGCCTGCGATGCGTCTTCGAAGAGGCGCCGCCCACGGCAAGCGCGCCAACCTGCGATACTGCGGGCGTGATCATGCCTATCATCAGCGTGGTTGCTGCCGTGCAGGTCAGCGAGGCGCTTAAGCTATTGACCGGCCACCTTGAACAGCTCCACCGGTCGCTGATGCAGTTTGATGTCTGGCGAAATGAATGGCGAAAGATTAATCCCGGCCCTCCAGCTGCCGAGTGTACGACCTGCGCCCTGGGACGCTATGACACTTTGGAGGCTGCCGCGGGCGATTTTTCGGCAGTCATGTGTGGCAGAAACGCGGTTCAGATTTCGCCCGTTCAGCCCACGAAGGTCGACTTCAAAAGTCTCGCGGAACGGCTACGCGGCGTCGGAGAGGTCAAATTTAACGACTACCTGCTGCGCTTTCGCACCGGCGATTATGAAGTGACGGTTTTTCAGGACGCGCGCTCAATCATTCGTGGCACTGATGAAATGAAGACCGCGCGTTCGTTATATGCAAAATACATAGGGAACTAATCTTAATCATGGTTCAATCCAATTACCTCAATCGCACCTTCTCAATCGCCACGCTCATACTCTTCGCATTGAGTTTCTGTCCCCGCATTCAGGCCGGCCAGCCTGTGATCTGGGAAACGAGTGGGCGCGCTGAACTATTAAGAGGAGACGCCCGCGGAGTTTCGATTACCGACACCGGCGTCCTGATGCTGGCGCCAAACTTCACGGAAGTATTCAACACCGAACAGGCGTTTATCTGGTCCAGCGCCATCGATGATCAGGGTGCCGTTTACCTCGGGACTGGCCACGATGGAAAAATCTATCGTGTGGGAGCCGATGGGCGTGGCTCTTTGCTCTACGACGCTCCCGAGCTCGATGTCACTGCCCTAGCTATCGGTCGCGACGGCGTGCTGTATGCGGGCAGCTCACCCGAGGGAAAAGTCTATCGCATCGCATCGGACGGTCGCGCTGAAGTCTATTTCGATCCTCCAGACAAATACATCTGGTCATTGGCAATCCTCCCGGACGGCGCTATTGCCATCGGCACCGGAGACAATGGCAAGCTTTATCGCGTTTCGAGCGCCGGTGTGAAGCCTGAATCGTCCTTACTGATCGGTACCAATCAGACTCACGTCATATCTTTGGCAGTAACAGCTCAGGGGGATCTGATTGCCGGAACCGACCCGGGCGGATTGGTACTCCGGATTTCCTCTAATGGTAAAGCTTTCGCGCTCTTTGACGCACAGCTTCGGGAGATTCATGCCCTGGCGCCCGCTGCCGATGGATCAATCTATGCGCTTGGGCTCAGCGATGCCGCCTCAACCAGCCGACCACAAGCAGCCCCCGGACCACCCCCCCAACCCTCCGACTCAGGAGGGACTCCGACGACAAGCGTGACGATTACGGCAGTAGATGAGGCTAGTACGCAGATTCAAGTCCCCAGTGCAGCCCAACGAAGCCGCACTGATCTTTCGAATGCCCGCAGCGCGGTGTTCCGCATCCTGCCCGATGGCGCAGCTGATGTCGTATGGAGTTCGTCGTCGGTAACGGCGTTCGCCATCGCCCCGGCTTTACAGCCCGGAAGCGTGCTTATTGGCACTGCTGATAAAGGGCGCATCTATTCTGTCACCAATGACGGCAGGGATACGCTGCTTTTGCAATCGACTGAGGGACAGGTTTCCTCTTTCCTTGTGCGGAGCGGGCAGGTCTATGCGGCTTCAAGCAATCAGGGGAAGCTCCTCAGCTTTGGCAAGGAGTTGATCACGGGCGGCTCTTATGAATCTCCGGTGCGCGACGCAAAACTAACGGCCACCTGGGGACGCGTCTTCTGGCGCGGTGCGGGCAGCGTTGAACTGCAAACCCGGACGGGAAATGGTGAGCGCCCGGATTCCACCTGGAGCGACTGGAGCACCGCTTATCGCAATCCGGAGGGAAACCAAATCTCCAGCCCGCGCGCGCGCTTCATTCAGTGGCGCGCAATGTTGCGGTCCACACCCGGGAGAGTGATTCCGACTTGGATGGAGGATGTGAGCATTGCTTATCTTCCGAGGAATGTAGCGCCTGAGGTGCTCTCGATCACGGCGTTGCCGATAGGAATAGGTTTGCAGTCCGTAGTTCAAATGCAGATAGATCCAAACGTTGAATCTTCTGGTCTGGATCCGTCGTTGTTTGGCGCAGTGGCCCAGGTTCCTCCGCGACGCTTGTTTCAACGAGGTGCTCGTTCCTTTCAATGGCAAGCGGAGGATCGGAATGGCGATACGCTCGAATATGCAGTTTATTACCGGGCGCTGAATGAAAGCACCTTTCGTTTGTTAAGAGACAAGCTGCGCGACAACTTTTTCACCATCGATGGTGCAACGCTGGCGGATGGCCGATACATCATCAAGATTACGGCATCTGACGCTGCCGATAATCCGGTTGGCCAGGCTTTGTCAGGGGAGCGTTTGAGCGAAGCGGTTGATATTGACAACACACCGCCGGCAGTAAAACTGGTAGGGCAACCGCAGGTACGGCCCGAGAAAGTGTTGGCAGTGTTTGACGTCGAGGACGCCATTGGCAAAGTCAAAAAAGCTGATGCGAGTATCGACGGCGCGCCCTGGAATCCGATCTTTCCCGATGATGGAATTGCCGACAGCGGGAATGAAAGGTATTCGCTGGATTTTGCAGGTTTGGCGCCAGGTGAACACACCATATCGCTGCGGGCCTTTGACGTCAGTGGAAACGTAGGCACGTTGAGCATTAGTGTCCGACGGTGAAATTGGATGTGGGGTTTTGGTTCCCAACCAGCTTCGGGCCCACGAGTCCCCGTTTATGGGATATGTGCAAGGAATGAGGTCCATTACCACCACGCGGGTAGCGGGTGGGTTCAGCGTTGCGTACTCTTGGACGGAGAAACCCACCCGCGACCCGCGAGGTGAGACTGACCGTTAAGCCGCAGCGAGCGGGATTGCAGCATAAGCCGAGACAAATGGAGATGATCCTTCTGCACGATAAGGTGCGAAAATCGCTCGAAACCGTGCGTATCGGGGCCTTCCTGTTCGACTTTGTTGGTCAAAATGGACCAGTGAGGCCTCTTACCTTGTGGCACCCATATTGCTCGGGTTGTAGCAGCGCAACCTCTTCTCCCTCCCATGAGCGCTTGATTAGGCCATGAGGAGACTCTTAATCATGACAAACTTAAAGCGAAAGTTGATGGCGGTAGGCATGACCTGCTTCCTTTCCGCCGGCGCCTTCGCGCAAAAGAAAGAGGACGATAAGCGTCCCCCGAAACCGAACTCCAAGGTTGTTGTTGAGCCAAAAGAGCCAAAACGAGAGAAGCCCCCCCAGAATAAAAACCAGGGCGGCGAGAAGCGAAACGACGAAAAAAAAGAAAAAAGCGACCCTCCCGATTTAACCTACCGAGCCGTCGGCTTTGAGAAACTTTCAACCGCAGTTCCGGAGGGCCCTCACTATCTGCCGCAAAGCATGCACTCCTATGCCGGCTCCGCGGTGACGCGGTGGTTTCGCTCATCACTTCTACCCAAACCTAGATGAAGCCTGGGAGCAGTGGGGGTGATAACGAACACGACCCGGGTGGACTCGCTTCCGCCTTCCAGATGCAAGCCACCGCAGCGCTAGCACTCGCGATGAGTTACGCGACCACAAGCCGCTTGGTCTTTTCAAAATGTATCTAACCCCCAACACGCAACCCAGCATCTTGCACATCGGCAATGGACTTCGCGGGAGCTTTTATCGAGCGCTTTAGCTTCAGTTGAAGCGATGCCCGTAGAGCTCCGAAACCGTTAAAGCCAGCGACACCTTTTGGGTTTAAGAGGGTACGAATTCCTGGGGTTTTAAACAACTCAAACCATATGGGTGGCACCGCGATTGCAAAGAAATCAGAACTATGGTCAACACGCAGATTCTTCCCAGGTGGCCAACAAATAAGGAAGTTGAGCAGCTGACGGCTGAGAATAAGCCGATATCTGATCACGCACTCGCACGCGCCGCAGGGCTGGG
>JACCUI010000177.1 GCA_013811945.1 Pyrinomonadaceae bacterium
GGCGCCGCCGAATGCGGCGGCGCCTATCAAGAGCAGCCGCCGGCGGCCGATCCGGTCGCCCACCGTGCCCATCGGGATCAGCATGCCGGCGAGCAAGAACGCAGCAAAGTAATAAATCAGGTCCTGCAAAGGGGAGTTATCTCACTTCCCCCAAGGCGTTGGTCCGCCGCATGGAAATCGGAGAGAAGTTTCGCGTCATCTCCACACAGGTAACTTCACGTTTCAATACGACAAGAGACCATTAATGGCCAAGTTACGCTCTAATGCTCGTTGATGGGTAACCACACTTCTGTTCACACATCTCGTTCGTGATCGGTCACGCCGCGTTTGGAAACGAAGATGCTCGATATCCGGGAAAAAGCAGGCGAGAGCACTAAAAAGGAAGCGGGCCAAACTGAAACCCGTAGTGGTCCAAGCCTAACAGCTCCCCCCACTATCTCATTGCCCAAAGGTGGCGGCGCGATAAGAGGGATGGGCGAGAAGTTCGCAGCCAACCCGGTCACCGGAACTGGCTCCATGTCCGTGCCCCTTGCGACAAGCCCAGGCCGCTCGGGCTTCGGTCCGCAACTTTCGCTTTCATACGACTCTGGCGCCGGCAACAGCGCTTTCGGGTTGGGTTGGAATCTCTCTCTTCCTTCCATCACGCGTAAGACAGATAAAGGATTGCCGAAGTACCAGGACGCCGACGAATCCGATGTCTTCATTTTGTCTGGTGCGGAAGACCTGGTGCCGGTCGGAGATGCAACGAACGATCTATCAAATAGTTTTAGTGTTCGACGCTATCGCCCTCGCATCGAGGGCTTATTTGCGCGCATTGAGCGTTGGACCGAACTCGCGTCACGCAAGGTACATTGGCGCTCCATCTCCAAAGACAACATCACGACGCTTTACGGCCGCACAGCTGAAAATCGTATCGTCGATCCCACCGACCCCACCCGAATCTTCAGTTGGTTAATCTGCGAAAGTTACGACGACAAAGGTAATGCCATCCGTTACCAATACAAGGCCGAGAACTCCGACAGAGTGGATCTCTCGGTTGCTAACGAGAAGAATCGAAGTCGCTCGGCGCAGCGATACCTTAAGCGCATCAAGTACGGCAACAAGACTCCGCGCCAGCCAAATGAAAATCTCGCGCAACGTACTGACTGGATGTTCGAAGTGGTCTTTGATTATGGCGAACACTATACCGAGAGCAGTCAAACGGGAAACGATCAAAGCCAGCCTACCGCCATTCATATAAAGGATGATCAGCGCAAGTGGGCGATTCGCCAGGACCCGTTCTCGTCCTATCGATCTGGTTTCGAGGTGCGCACCTATCGTTTGTGCCAACGGGTGTTGATGTTTCATCATTTCGATGAACTTGGCACTGCTGATTATTTGGTGCGAGCGACTCATTTCAAATATCGTCCGGGTCCCAGCGCGTCGTTCATCGCAGCAGTAACGCAGTCGGGTTATATCCGGCAGAGCAATACCTATCTAAAGAAATCATTGCCTCCCGTCGAGTTCCAATACAGCGAAGCCAATATCGATGAGACCGTTCGCGAAGTGGATGAGGATAGTCTCGAGAACCTTCCCTATGGCCTGGACGGTTCGCGCTACCAGTGGGTAGATCTCGATGGCGAAGGCCTCTCCGGCATATTGACGGAGCAGGGCGGCGGCTGGTTCTACAAGCGCAATCTGAGCGCGTTGCCGGTTACGGGAAGCAATGGTAAGTCAAAGGTCGCCGTGCGTTTCGCGCCTGTAGAGCGTCTGCCGACGATGCCTTCGCCCGCAAACTTGGCGAGTGGGCAGCAGCTTCTCGATTTAGCAGGCGACGGTCAGTTGGATGTGGTGGAGTTCGATGGTCCGGTACCGGGATTTTTTGAACGCACGACCGACGAAGGTTGGGAGACCTTTAGATCGTTTGCGTCGCTGCCAAACGTCGCGTGGAACGATCCCAATCTTAAGTTTGTCGATCTCACCGGAGATGGCCATGCCGACATTCTGATCACCGAGGACGAAGTTCTCACGTGGTATCCGTCGTTAGCCGAGGAGGGATTCGGCCCGGCCGAGAAAGTCCGCCAAACGTTCGACGAGGAAACGGGGCCGCGTCTCGTGTTCGCCGACGGCACGCAATCTATTTATCTGTCTGATCTGTCCGGCGACGGCCTCACCGATCTGGTACGCATTCGTAACGGCGAAGTGTGCTATTGGCCCAATCTGGGCTACGGCCGTTTCGGCGCGAAAGTGACGATGGACAACGCGCCCTGGTTCGATGCGCCCGATCAGTTCGACCAAAAGCGCATCCGTCTCGCCGACATCGATGGTTCGGGCGTCGTCGACATCATCTATCTCGCAGCCGATGGCGTACGGTTGTATTTCAACCAATCCGGCAATCGCTGGAGCGATGCGCGGCTGCTCTCTAATTTCCCGGCCATCGATAACCTGAGTTCGGTTCAGGTGGCCGACTTACTCGGCAACGGCACCGCCTGCCTCGTATGGTCCTCGCCGCTGCCCAGCCACGCGCGCCGGCCCATGCGCTACGTCGACTTGATGGGCGGACAGAAGCCCCATCTGCTCATCAAGACGGTGAACAATCTCGGCGCCGAAAACGAGGTGCATTACGCGCCTTCTACCAAGTTCTATCTAGCCGACAAGTATGCGGGAAGACCGTGGATCACGAAGCTCCCGTTTCCCGTGCACTGCGTCGAGAAAGTCATAGTTACCGATAAGTGGCGCAACACCCGGTTCGCCAGCACCTACAGCTACCACCACGGCTATTTCGACGGCAGCGAGCGCGAGTTCCGCGGCTTCGGTCGGGTGGAGCAGGTGGATGTCGAGTCGTTCGGCAAGTTTCAGGCGGGTAACGCGACGAGCCCCTACATCACGACCGACAAGACGCTCTACCAGCCTGCGGTCAAAACTATCACCTGGTTCCACACCGGCGCAGCGTTAGACCGCCAGCGCATCCTTACTCAGTTCCAGGCCGAGTACTTTCCGAATTCGCTCGCAGCGCTGCCGGGCTACTCAGCCGTTCTGACAGGCTTCAACGAAAAGCCACTGTCCGAGCCTGACCTCGAATCGCAAAATCTCAGCGCCGACGAATGGCGCGAATCGCTGCGTGCTTCCAAGGGGATGACGTTGCGGCAGGAAATCTACGAACTGGATGTTGACCAACTGGAAGCGGGTAAACAAATTCCGGTGCGGCTCTTCTCAGCCGCCGCCCACAACTGCAACATCCAGCGCCTGCAACCCAGGGGGGAAAACCACCACGCAGTTTTCCTCGTGACAGAGAGCGAAGCACTCAGTTATCACTACGAGCTCGATCTACGCCCGGTCACGTTTCCGTCCGATCCGAAAAATATTCCTCAGCTGAAACCCGACCCCCGTGTTGCGCACACGCTCAATCTGTCGTTCGATGAATACGGCAACATTCAACAATCTGTGGCTGTTGGCTACCCGCGCCTGCGGCAGTTCGCCGATCCCGATCTTGCAGCGCATGCCGATCTCATTCGGGAAGTACAACGCGAGTTGCATGTCGTCTACAGCGAGACTCGCTATACCAACGACGCCATTGACCCAGCCGCTGGCACTGCGCCCATTCAGCATTACCGGCTGCGCGTGCCATGTGAAGTGCAGACTTATGAATTGACGGGTATCGACCCCTTACCTGGCAAATTCTATTTCGAGCTCGCAGACCTTTGTCGCTATCTACTGAGCACGCGCTACCCGGCCTTGCCGCCAACAAAACTCGTCGCACCTAAGCAGTACCACGAACGGCCACAAGAAGGGGTGGCGACGATGCGGTTGGTCGAACGCACGCGCACGCTGTTCTTCGACGACAATCCGACGGGACCCCACGCCGCGAACCGGTTTTTAAAGGAGCCCCTTCCGCTCGGTACGCTGGGCAAGCTCGGGCTGCCATATGAGCAATACAAGCTCGCGCTGACAGAGCAGTTGCTTGGTGCCGTTTTTCCGAATGGTCAGTTGAATGCGGTGGTCCCGAGCGACGGTACTTCGCCCAAAACCGTTCACGACAAATTGAACCACTGGCAAACCAGCGGCTATTTGAGCTTAACCGATGCCACCGATAAGTTTGGCCCAGGGGCTGCCGGCCAATACTGGATGCGTTCCGGCATCGCGGGCTTTGCGCCGGACGCTGCGCAGCACTTCTACCTGACTGAAAAATACACCGATCCTTTTGATAACCCAACGACGCTGAAATACGACGGGAAGTACGATCTATTCATTCAATCAAGCACCGATGCCGTCGGAAATCGCAATGGAATCTTTGTTCCTGATCCGAATACCGGTGCTGCGCGTTTCGACTACCGCGTGCTCGCCCCTGCTGAGATGGAAGACATCAACGGAAATCGGACCGAAGTGTATTTTGATGTACTTGGTATGGTGGTTGCCGTTGCCGTCAAAGGGAAAGGTACCGAGGCTGACAACCTGAGTGGCTTCACCGATGAACTTGCAAACCCGAATCTGGCAACCGTTCGAAGCCACTTCGACGCACCTCCGCTACCAGCAGATGACGTGCGCGCTCTGTTCAGCCCCATGCTCGGTAATGCCACCACGCGTTTTCTGTATCACTTGGGTGAGAAGATCGAGAACGGCAAGATTGTTTGGGCCTCCCGCCCTGCCGGTGCCTGCGCCATTGTTCGCGAACAGCATGTGGCATCGCTGCCATCTAGCGCTCCGCCCAGTCCTCTGCAAATCGCTTTCGAATGTTCGGACGGCATGGGCACGGTGCTGATGAAGCGCAGTCAGGCCGAGCCAGAAACCGTGAATGGTAATTTGCGCTGGATCGTGAGCGGCAAGACCGTACTTAACAACAAAAGCAAGCCCGTCAAACAATATGAGCCCTATTTCAGTACTCGGGCCATATGCAGCCTGGAGGGCGATCCGCAGGAAGAAGTCGGCGTCACACCCCTCATGTATTACGACGCCGCCGGTCGGCTGGTGCGCACCGAAATGCCCGATGGAACGTTCAGCCGCGTCGAATTCTCACCCTGGCATGTTAAGAGCTTCGACGCCAACGACACAATCAAAGAGCCGAACAATGAGTGGTATGCAAAGCACACCGCGGCCGGCGCTTCAGCTGAGTCCAAGCGCGCTGCCAAATTGGCGCTCGTGCACCAGGACACGCCTGCGCTCACGATTCTCGATAGTCTTGGCCGCGAAGTGATCGCGATTGCGCATAACCGTGTGGCGGACACGAATGGACCACGCCAGATAGACGGCAAGCGCTACCGCGACGAGCGATACCTCACCTTCACCAAGCTCGACGCCGAAGGCAAGCCGCTGTGGATACGCGATTCGCGCCGCAACCTTGTCATGCAGTACATCACTCCGATCAAGCCGACGCGCGCCGTAGATGAGCCCAATCAGACAAAGATCGAGATGATGCCCGCGAACAGCGTCCCCTGTTACGACATCGCCGGCAACCTGCTCTTCCAGCACAGCATGGACGGGGGCGACCGCTGGATGATCAATGACGCTGCCGGAAAACCGATGTTCGCGTGGGACAGCCGCAAGAATCTGTTTATGTCCAGTTATGACAAGCTTCACCGTCCCACCAAACTGGAACTGAAGAACTTGGACCACCCCGGCGGGATCGTTGTCGGTCTCACCCAATACGGCGAGGGAACAACCGGCGACAAGGCAAACAACCGGCGAGGTAAGCCCTACCGCAGCTTTGACCAAAGCGGCGTGGTCACCAACCAGGAATTCGACTTCAAAGGCAACACGCTTCGCGTCAAACGACGGCTAGCTAAGGATTACGATGTGGACACCGACTGGAAAGCGGTTCTTCAGCTGCCACTCGATCAAGAGCCCAGCAGCCTCTTGATGCTGGAAAGATTCACTCAGATCACCGAGCACGACGCACTGAACCGCATGACCCGGCAATACAACTGGCATCGGGAAGGCAAACCCGTAGCCGTGTATGAGCCTGGCTACAACGAACGCGGACTGCTCGTGAGTGAAGACTTGACCGTGGGCGCAAGCCAAACCGCAGCAGGACACAATGACGGGAAGAAAACCACTGCCATTCAGAACATCCGTTACGATGCGAAGGGTCAGCGACGGAGCATAAGCTATGACAACGAAGTCATCACCAAATACACCTATGATCCAAAGTCATTCCGCCTGTTGACGCTAGTCTCAACCCGGCCGGATCAACCAGGACTGCGGGACCCGGGACTGCAAGACCTCCGCTATACCTATGACCCGAGCGGCAACATCACCGAGATCTTCGATGCCGCCGTGCCAACCGAATTTTTCAACAACGCCCTAATCGAACCCCGGAAGCGTTACGTCTACGACGCGCTCTACCGGCTGATCGAAGCCACGGGACGTGAACACGCTGGTCAGCTTAATCACGACGCTTCGGATAACTGGAACGACTGCCCTTTCCGGGTGGACCACGGCCCGAATAATTCCAAAGCCTGGCGCAAATACACACAGCGATACACCTACGACAGCGTCGGCAATATTCTTGTGATGCAGCACATTGCGCTTGGAAGCACCGCCAATAGTTGGACGCGCCAGTACCAATACGCCACCGACAGCAACCGTCTTTTGTCGACCGGAATGGGCGCCGCGCCGGCGAATCGCTACGCCACGTCTCCAACGCTCGACTACCGCTATCCCTACAATGCCCACGGCAGCATGACATCGCTGCCACATCTGCCCACGATGGACCAGGACTTCACCGAGCACCTGCACCACATCTCCCGCGCCTCGGCCAGTCAAGGCACCGATCCCGATCATTGCATCGATAGTTCCTTGGAAGCTTGGTATCGATACGACGCAGCCAAACAGCGCACTCGCAAGCGCGTAAAAAAACAGGGCGTACTTGTCGAAGAACGCTTCTATCTCGGCGGTCTGGAATGGTATCGGCGCACGCTCAACGGTGCCCTGGTCGAAGAAATCGAAACTCTGCATCTCTTTGATGACGAGCATCGCCTGTTGATGGTGGATCAGGTAATTGAGACCAATCGTCCCGCATTGGGTAAACGCAACCTCTACCGCTACACCCTGAGCAACCACCTCGCTTCATCCACGGTGGAAGTGGATGAGAACGCCGATGTTATTTCGTATGAGGAATACCATCCCTACGGCACCACAGCCTATCAGTCCGGGCGCAACGTGGCGGAAGTGAAGTTAAAGCGGTATCGGTATACGGGGATGGAGAGGGATGAGGAGAGTGGGTTGAGTTATCACGGGGCGCGGTATTACGCGCCGTGGCTGGGGAGGTGGCCGAACTGTGATCCAGCAGGGGTCATTGATGGAACAAACAGGTATTCGTACACTCAACTTTCTCCGATCGTCAATAGCGACAAGTCCGGCTTGGAAACGGAGCCATCGATGAGTAAAGGGCCGTTCTTGGAATCGGGTCTCTATCGACTCCTGGACACCCTTCCTGACTTCACCCGCGAGCACCTTATACCAGGAAAACAATTTAAATGGACTCTCGCACAAGAGTTTGGAGAGGCGAAAGTCAACGAGATCTACTCGCGAATGTACAGCAACATGAATGCCGTCCAGAACCCCAACAGCATTGCGGGTCCAAAAACGAAAGTCGATAACCTTTTAACTGCGGTGTATCGCAAGGATTTTTACGCAGGTGTCGTTAGCGATTTAAGGCATATGTTCCTTGCGAACCGGCACAACATTGTGCAGGCGGCCGAAGAGGCCGGCTATAAGCTTCCAACCGAAGTTGTTGCCCGACTTGAGCGTGAGATGCACAAGCAGGCAACTCCTGCATTCAAAGCAGAAATAGTGCTTCGTGGGGCTGAGCAGGGGAAACCGATTCCAAAAGTCTTGGCACCAATTCTAAATCCTCCGACTGTGAAGCCAGCGCCTCAGACAAGTGCCCCGGTCAATGTTGTAACGTTCTCGAAACCTGCACCCAACCAGTCCCCTCCAGCTAACGCTCCACCGTCATCGTCGGGTGGCGCGGCGCCTAATGTTGAAAACGCGAAAGGGTCCTCCACTACGCTGTCAGGATGGACCCGAGCGGCTTCCTTTGGGGCGAATGCCCTAAAGGTCGTCGGCCAATTGTCAACTCTGTATGGAGCATGGAACGAAGCGGAAAAGTCATTCAAGTCCGCCGCCGGCGGTACAACCGGCAAGCTTGGTCTTGCCGGCTGGACGTTCGTTTTGGGAGTTTTCGGAGGCGCGCTTGACGACGCCTACATTGGTGCTACAGGGGGTGCGGGAATCGGCCCACAATCCCTTTCTTGGAACCGTTACGGTTCCGGCATGGCTCAACACCAACTGGGAGAGATGATGAGAGAGTTTGGTACTTGGTTTTAAAGGCTCAGTCCGGCTCATACCCCAGACAATTAGTGTCGCGGGGTAAGTCCGGCGGCTTGGTTTTTCGCTGACAATATAGCCTTGGCGAGTTCGCCAGACCGAGACGGAGCGAAGTAGAGAAGGTTTTCGATCTGTGGACAGGGAAGCAAGACAGACAGGGTGTGAGCAAAGCAAGAAAAAGCAGACCGCGGTTATGGGAGCGACTAACAAATCAGTCCCGAAGGGAAATCAGACGCGAACATGCCTCAAGGGGAGGACCACATTGAGGCGCAGGCAACCGCGCTTTCCAAGTAAAGCGGATAATTCTACGTGGGGTTTTGTCATGGCATACATGGCATTCGTGATCGCAAATTGACGAAAAGATTAGAAACGAAACTGCTGTCTTGTTGGTATAGCACATCCTTACCCCGAGGACTTGGAATCCGTCTGCTTCCGAACATACGGTGGCACGTTGGCCCACTGCACGCTGCCGAGTTGTTAAGCTCATGAGATTTAAAGAAGAAAACAATGGAAGAAATTATCACTTTCTCGTTCTTCATTCCCAATCAGCCGGAAGGTAAGGCCAAACAGAACCTGTCTCAGTTTCTGCAAAAGCTAGCGGCGTCCAGGATCAAATTACAAGCCAAATAGGCGACACTAGAAAATCAGTCTCCGCATGGAAATCAAAATCTCATACAACCAAGAGGACCCACTTCACCCAGTTCTCAGAGTAAGGGCGGAGGCTCATTTTCTTGTTTTACAACTGATCGCTTAACCCACTGAGGAGTTTGTCCTCAGGCCCCAAAAATCCAATAGGAGCGCACCATGGAACCCATCATTGCCACGATCAAACTCGGTGAAGCCGGTCATCAAGTCGCCAATCTGCAGGATGCGCTCAGCCTGGTTGTCGAGCGCGGCAAGCTCACTCCTGACGACCCCGCGGTGAGAGAAAAGCTTCTGCTTGCGCTAAGAACTGAGCGCGAGAGCCAGGTGTTTGGTGACAACGGCACGCTGTTGTTGGTCAAACTGTTCCAGGCCCAACAGACTCAACCGAGGTTGGAGGCCACCGGCGAGGTGGACGAGCCGACAGCCGAAGCACTCAACAAGGTGCTCGAAGAACTCGGCGCGCTCGACGAAACGCCGCCGACAACATTCGTCGTTCGCGGCCACGTCACCGGCGCCAATGCCGACCAGGTCGTGCGCGCATACGATAAGGAGTTTCGCGGCGAGGAAGAGCTTGGGAAGTCACCGATCGACCAACAAGGCAACTATGAAATCCATTACACCGCAGATAAATTCCAACGCGCAGAAAAGGGCACCGCCGATCTCCGTGTGGCCGTTTGCGAGCCGAGTGGCCATGAACTGGTCTCATCAGAAATCCATTTCAACGCCGTGCCGGAAACGACGATCGATCTCACCGTCGGCCTCGGCCCCGCCGTCCCCTCCGAGTACGAGCGCCACATGGCCGATCTGGAACCCGTTCTGCAAGGTGTGGCGCTGATCGACATCGACAGCCGAGAACCGAAAGACAAGGAGAAGGATCTCGACTTCCTCGCCGGCGACACCGGCCTCGACCGGCAGCAAATCGCTTGGCTGGTCCAAGCCGCTGTATGCCAGGAAAAATCAAAGAGCGTCGATCCCACAATCCGCACACACGTTTCTTATAAATTCATACCGGCGGCTGTCTTCTACGGCTGGTTCCGCTTGGGGCTGCCGACCGATCTTGCAGAATTGTGGTCGCGTTCAACCGCTGGCTTGATCACCGAGTTCAAAAAGTCTTTTGCAGCGAATCTCGTCCCACGGGTTCTGTCGGATCAGCTTGTCGTGCTCGAAGCCACAATCAATCAACTCAGGGCAGCCAGGAAGCTGGAGCCGGCTCCTGAAGGCAAGCCCTCGTCGTTGGGCGACTTGCTGGCTACTCTGCCTCTCGAGGAAGCGCTCTCGCATGACCAGCAGCTTACCTTTGCCAGGCTTCGCGACGAGCACGGCGACACCGACTACCTTTGGAAGCAGGCCGAGGCCTCTGGATTGTCCAAGGCCATACCCGCGCTCAAACGCACCCTAGCGCTCGACAAGCTTGCGGGCGGCTACTCACCCATGGTGCAGGCGCTCCAAACCAAATCGGATGCTGAGCACCCCGAATCCATCGAATTCCTGACTACGCTGGAACCTACCGACTGGATCGAACTGGTCTTCGAGCATGGAGTTCCGCCCGGCAGCGGACTGGATCGCGACATATACATCGAGCAGCTCCAGACCGAAGTTGAAGGCAAATTCTCCATGCAGATGCTGAGCAAGCAGATGGAGAAGGAACTAAGCCAGAGCGAGCGCTTTCCTACAGGCAAGGTTGTAGATTTCTTGAAAGCCAATCCCGACTTCGACTTAAAAACGCAGCACGTCGAACCTTACTTGAACGAGACAGACAACCGGGATGATTCCTTGCGCAAAGGACTGCTCCAGTTACAGCGCATTCATGTGCTAACTGCCAATGCACGAGAGACGGGAGTGCTGCTAGATGCGGGTTTCGGCTCAGCGACTCAGATTATTAATGAAGGAAAGCCAGCGTTTAAATCGAAACTGGCCAACCAGCTTTCGCCGAAGCGGGCAGAAGAGGTTTTTGCTGCCGCGGAGATTGTTGTTACCACCGTTGTTGCCGTCGGTACTGCTTACGTCTCGCCTTCGGCTTCGGGTAATGCTGTCCACGTGATCCCCGCAGATTTGGTCAGCGAGAAGACGCTGAAAGAATACCCCAGCATGCGCTCGCTATTCGGCGACCTGGACTACTGCGAATGTAAGCATTGTCAGTCAGTGCTCGGGCCGGCGGCCTACTTAGCTGACCTGATGCACTTTCTTCAACGCTCAAGGTTGGGGGTTAATAATGTTAATAATAAGGGGCACCTCGAGAATGCTAACTATAATCTCCCTCTAAATCGCTACCTCGAGTTAGCGGTGGGGGACACGGTTCTTGGGGCTCTGCTCCAACGTCGCCCCGACCTTGCCGACCTGGAGTTCTCCTGCGAAAACACGGACACCAGAATCCCTTACATCGACCAGGTGTTGGAAATCCTTGAGAACGCGGTGGGCTTGCCGCTGCCTGTGGACATCGAAGGCCTAGACATCAATGCGGAATTCGCTGGTGGAAGAGTCCCTGATAAGGTTGCTGAAGCACTTGGCAAAACAAACATCAGCGTAGGCAAAAATCTGACTATCACTCCCGACCTCCATCTGGGCGCCAATTCGCCTCTCCGCCATTGGATTATCAAGGACGGCTCGCGTCGATGGTTGATCCAGCACAGGAAACAACAATTAATCCTTGCGATCATAGGCGCGGGGAACTCTCAACAAGTGAGCAACGTGGCAAGTGCGCTGAACTCGCTGGAGAACGGAACGCTCAATGCGGAGCTTGGGGACAGACTCTCTCAAGGCCTACCCATTTATGGCGCGCCCAAAATACAAGAGATTCCAACACCCCATAGCATGATCAAACTCTGGGGAGCGAGTTACACCCGCGCAATTGCGATCAAGATCACTATGGGCAGTCCGATGGGTGCGGTCGAGTTGCTCAAACTCGATGGGACGCAATTCAACCCTCCGCGCCCGAGCCAGCGGCAGAAGCCGTTTGGAACGTTGCAAGGCTTTGCGCACGCCTTCACCTCTGGCGCCACCACTAAAATCAACCCGAATGTGGCGCAACTGTTGGAGCTTCCGGCGAATGAGACTTACGTGCAGACTTGGAACCCCGCGAAGAACTGGTGGGAGCTAAGTATCAAGAACACGGCAATGTTTGCGCACGTTTCGGAGGGGTTAAATGTATCCGGCCTGACCTATCAGAACTCATCCATCCGCGAACAACTCGAATCCAGCCCGGAAAACCGCAACCCGGCAGCGTACGAAAAGCTATCGAAGGAGGACGCAGTATTCCCTTGGGCACTGCCCTTCGACTTGTGGTTGGAAGAAACGCGCGCCTTTCTCGAAGCGTTGGGCGTTCCCCGAGCCAATCTCATTGATCTGGCCCGGCCTCAGTCGCGATTGTCCGATGAAGGAGCGGCGCTCGAGCTACTGGGCCTGTCCAAGTCAGAAGCCGATTTGATTACCTCTGCCACGGCCTCAACCAAACCGTGGACCTATTGGGGCCTCGAGCAACTGAACAATACAGTCCTGGACCAAACGGCCGGCGGCAATCGGAAAGGAGGCTGGCTGGAGGTGCTCGCGAACGTTTCAATGCTGCTTCAGCAGTCTGGACTGAGCTACCGAGAATATCTCGACTTTCGTGAGACAGACTTTGCCGGGCAACTCAAGGGCACGCTTCTGCCGCCCAATGAATGCAAGACAAGCATGATCATAGTTGCAGGCTTGAACGCAACTCAGTTCCAAAATCACCTGGATCGCGTTCATGTGTTTACTCGCCTGTGGCGCAAGTCGGGCTGGAGCATGCGAGAACTCGACCTGGCGTTAATGTCCTTTGGTGGACAGCTCACGTCGACAATCCTGGAAGACCTTGCGCTCCTCAAGCGGTTACAAGCTGGGTTGGAGTTGCCGGTGTCAGTACTGGTCGGTTGCATTCATAAACTGGAGGAACAAGCGTGGACGGACCACACCAGGGAAGGTAGTCCCCTCAAGCCAGCGCTTTACGACACCGTCTTCCAGCGCCAGTCTCTGCGCTCTGTTACTGGGTTCAAAGATTTTGCCGTCGAGAAACTGGACCGTCGCACACTGAGCCTTTCCGATTGCGATTTTGTCGCGGCCTCGCTGGGTATCAAGCCCGACCAGGTGAAGGCCTGGATCACCGCCATTCCAAATCTTGGCATCGCAGATTTGGGTAGCTTGTCGCGATTGTATGCAGTTGCATCGCTGTGTCGTGCGTTGCGAATCGCGCCGGATGCGTTGCCCGATATCGTTACATTGTTAGGTGCAGCGGCGGATCTGTTCCGCACGCTGCCTGCGCCCACAACGCCAGATGAAATTGCACAACAGGCACGGGCGAGAGCGCGCGCTATGCTCGAGTTTGTGGAGCGCGTCGGCTTTGTCCGGAAATCCGGCTTTGATTTCGAGACCCTGAGCTATCTGCTCCGGCACCGAGTGTTACCCGGAAAGGGTAGCGACGCCAGCACCAAGGTCGAGCAGCAGCTCACTCAGACACTTACAGAATTGCGCTCGGCTTTGCAGGCTGGAGTTGTTCTTGGCGATGTGAGCGCTGATAACCTCAAAAGACAATTAGCTCGGCTTGGCTGGTATTCGGCTTTGACTAGCCAGGCGATAGGACCAGAGGGCCTTGCCTATCAACTCGGCACATCAGTCAAGATTAACCCGCCGCCGGCACTAACTCCGGCGCCGCTGATTCCGCTAAACCTTCGGTCAAAGTTTGCTTATCAAAAAGGCTCGCCGGTATATTCGGTGGGTGACTTAAAGAATTTCGCGGGGCTCGTCGGTAAATTCAGTAGCACGACAGCCTCCGCTCTATCGGCCTATCTGTGGAACCGTATTCCGACCACGATTCAAACTCAGGTGCAAGACTCAGCGCTTAGTATCGACCAGAGGAGTTCTATTCTGGTGGATGCTCTGAACACAATTGTGCAGGGCGGGAATATTTATGACACAGCCCGTTTTTCTGGGATCCCGAACCCACTGTCACCGGAAACGATAGCCCTAGCAGCGCAAAATCCGACGGGTGCAGACTTGGTTCGCCTGAACGGAATACTGCTGGCGGAGGCTTACCCGCTGGAAATAGCGAGGAACCAAGCGGTGTTGAGCTGTTCGGGATCGCTGGACCCTTCGGACTTCACAAGTATTGCCACTCTATTTCCTCCTGGTCGGGTTGCTGCTCTCGAAACGCAATACAACGATCAATTGCGAGCTCAGGTGAAGGTCTTGGCGAGCCTGCTGCAAATGATCCAGATGGGAGAGCTCCCTCACCTTGAGGAAGTGGTCAGTGGTCTGAGTGGTTTACCGGTGATTCCGGGCGAGTTTGCAGGTCGTATTAAGTTTGAGATGACTTTAGCGACCACCGGGAAGCTGAGTTTGACAGGGTGGCTGACGGATGAGGAGAAAATAGCCCTCTCAAATGCAAATCCTTTATTGACAGTAGCGCTAAGCAATCTTCAGACGCGGGCTCTAAGCAAAATTCCACCACCATTGCCGCCGGCGACAATGGCGGACGTCGAAGCAATTGCCGAAACAGTGTTGCGCAAGTCCGATGTGGGAGAGCGCTATCGCACCGTCCTGCTGCGACTAGTGCCGCTTCTCGAGCTGGATATGTTGGTTGCTCAGGTGAGTGGGGCGCTCGGCTCCGATCCCCAAGTGGTCCGCACGCTACTTGATGCAGTGAAGATCAAGATAAATAACACAACAGAGCGCAGCGCAAGAGACCTGCTGACGGATTCGGACTTCCTGAATTCATATGCCACGAGCCCTGTAGCGAGAGGGACCTGGCACTATCAATTCTCGGCGATGGAGCTTCTCGGCAAAATTACCGCTATTGCCAATCGGCTTGCCATCGCGCCCGAGCAGTTGGATTGGATATTGGGCAAAGCCGTCACCGTTATGGACGTGCTTGCACTACCCACCAGCGCCACATCCGCAGCGACTGCTGGCGCAAGCTTTGATGGCTGGCGCAAGTTAGTGGATCTCTTTCATTTGCGCGATGTTTTGCCGGATGGCGCAACGCGCCTCGCTCAAGTGTACGAGGCGCTCAAGCGGAATGATAAAGCCACAGTGCGCGGAGTGTTTGCCAAGGCCTTTGAATTGGACGGGCAACGGCATGCAGATGACGCTTGTGATGTGGAGTTACTCAACTTCAACACCACAGCTCCTGCCCCAAACGACTACAACAACCCCAGTCGTCTGCTCGAGTTGGCCCAACTCCTGCACGTGAGCAAGCTCCTCGGTACACCATGCGGCGAGATCAAGCGGTTAATCAAATCAGCACCAACGGAATCCGAGGCGCAACTTGCTCGCACCCTATTCGCGGCAAGCATCGATGCCGCCGAGTTTCCAGAGCGACTACGTCCTATCTCTAATCGGCTACGAAACCTCCAGCGCGATGCTCTGGTCGCCTACCTGATCCACCGCGACCATCTAGCCGATTCCAACGAACTCTTTGACCGCTACTTGATCGACGTGGAGATGGGTTCCTGCATGCTCACCTCCCGCATCAAGCAGGCGATCTCCTCAGTGCAGCTTTTTGTGCAACGCTGTTTGTTGAATCTTGAGCGGCCGGTTACGGACAGTAACGGAGTAGAGCTGGAACCGGGGGTTTATCCAAGCTCTATTGATACACGGCGCTGGCAGTGGATGAAGTACTACCGCGTGTGGGAAGCCAACCGCAAAATTTTCCTCTACCCGGAAAACTGGATCGAGCCCGAGCTGCGCGACGACAAAACCGAGATATTCCGCGCCTTTGAGAGCGATCTGCTGCAGAGCGAAATAACCCACGACACCGCGTTGGAGGCTTTTCGCAAGTACCTCGACAAGCTGGCGGATATTGCCAACCTGACTGTGGTCAGCATGTTCGAGGAGCAACTTCGTGATAGCTACGGAAACGTTGTCAAAACCATTGTTCATCTCGTGGGACGCGACAACAGCACGCCTTACAAGCATTACTACCGTCAGTGGAAGAAGCCTCCAACCCAGACCCAGGACTTCGGGACTTGGACGGCGTGGGAGGAGATATCAGCTCAACTGGATAGCGAGCATGTTCTCGTCTTTTTGTACGGTGGCAGTGTTTATCTCGCGTGGCCCACTATTTCCTCCGGGCAGAAGGGGAATTTAAAGTGGAAAGTCGGCATGAATCTGGCCAAACGCACATCTGGCGGCTGGACGAAGCTCAAGAAGGGGCGCGGTGAAATCGAGATTCCAATGGTGCCACATAACCAAGGTAAAGAGGATAAAGATGCGCGCACCAGCCTTGCTTTTAGGATCGCTTATAAGCCTGATGAAACCGTGTCGATTGAGAGTTATGGATCGCCACCGCAAGCGCCTGGAGTGGCACCAAACGAAACAGAGCGAGAAACAGTTTCTGAGGTGGTTTTTGAGGGAGAAGAGACTCGGGGAAAATTTGGAAACATATACGTTCGGAACCCGCTTATTAATCTGAACCTCAGGGTGCTTAATTCGTATGTTTATGACTATGCAGGTAAGGTAAAGCAGGCTCATTACGAGCCATCAAAAGATCTTAAAATCAAAATAACGGTAACGTTTACTGTCACCTATATAGCATTCGATCAGATCGACGTGAATAATTATGTTGCGCCGGTAAAGCGCACGCGTGTTGTGCAGGAATCGAATATAGTCTCTTACCAAGGTTTGTTTAGTGAGTTTATCGCGTCGCAATTAGAAGATGAAGTCAAAGGACCCTATTCTGACGGTGGCTATAAATCTTCACCTGTGACCTTAGTCGACGTTCTAAAGATAAAGGCTACAGTGTCCGGCAGCCCACTCCATAAGGCCTTAACCGTTACCAAAGAGTTTCCTATCTCAAAGGGGACCGCATTTACGTGGCACGAAGATTTCATCTTTGAACTGCTGAATGACCCCAAGCTGAATGACCCCGCCAAATGGTTACCATCGGGAAGTCCCTATCTAGTTAAAGCTGGGAGTTTTAAGCTCAAAGATGACGATTCGTTAGAATTAGAGCCCAAGACGGGCGTCGTGTTCGGTCTTGATGGGCTGGGCAGTACGGAGAATTTTATGTCTGGGTATCGAGGAGTTGGAGGATCGACTGCGTTAGCTGCACTACTCGGCACCCAAAGCCTGGGCCAATTACCGGCGCCGTTCGTAATTGCGAAAGCTATTTCAGACCAACCTTACCCTTACAGGCCTAATATCTATGCTTACCGCGAGGATGGGGTCTCATTGCTTCTATGGAAAGGCGGGAAGCCTGACTTCAAGTATCGAGTTGTTCCCTTTTCCACACGTGGAATGGTTGAACTCAAGTCCGCAGTCACAAAAGGCAGGTTGGTGGATGCCGTTGCTCTGCCAAGAACACTCACACCCAAGCCACTTGGTGTCGCTAGATTTGATACCAACGCTTCCGTCACCGATATCAAGATTGACTTTGAGAAAGTGCCTACCGCAATTTACAACTGGGAAGTGTTTTTCCATAATCCCTTGCTGGTTGCCACACAGCTTAGCCAGGCTCAACGCTTTGAAGAAGCCCAGCGCTGGTTCCATTTGATTTTCGACCCCACCACGAACGAGGCTGGATTGGAGTCGGTCCGCTACTGGCGCTTTCTACCATTCCGTGAAAACGGAACGGGATACGCGATTGACAAACTACTGGAGGGACTGGCGCAAGGAATCGACACTCTGAGAGAGCATATTAATGAATGGGCAGAAAATCCTTTCCGCCCGCATCTGATTGCCAGGCATCGCGTGCGGTCATACCAGTTTGCAGTTGTGCAGAAGTACTTGGAAAACCTCATCGCCTGGGGCGACCAGCTTTTCCGCCGGGACACCATCGAGTCGATCAACGAAGCCACACAGCTTTACGTGCTGGCTGCCCGAATTCTCGGTAAAAGGCCGGCATCGTCACCCAAGACGGAGGCCCGACCGAAGAGTTACCGGGACATTTATCGCAAGCTGGATGACTTTTCCAACAGTTGGATTCCGTTGGAAGGACCTATCGTCACAGCGTTATCAGGTCTACTTTCGAACGCAGCGAGTTCGCGGTATACCGCTGACCAGATTGCTGAATTAATCTCGGGTTCCCTCGTCAATTTTGGGGGCCTCTATTTCTGTGTCCCGGGCAATGAGAAGCTCTCTGAATACTGGGATACCGTGGATGATCGCCTGTTCAAGATCAGACATTGCATGAACATCGAGGGCATCGAGCGCCAGTTGCCGCTCTTTGAGCCGCCGATTGATCCTGCTCTACTGATTAGGGCCACTGCGGCGGGGCTTGACTTCGCAGCGGTGTTGTCCGACATGCAAGCTCCGCTGCCGCTCTATCGCTTCAACGTGATGGTGCAAAAGGCGCTCGAGCTGTGCAGCGAAGTTCGGGCGCTTGGCAATGCTCTCTTGAGTGCTCTTGAGAAAAAAGATGCCGAGCAGCTTTCTCTGTTGCGATCGAGCCACGAGATTAAGATGCTCACGCTGGTGAGAGCAATCAAGGTACAACAACAAGAAGAAGCTGAGACCAACCTGGAGGCGCTGCGAAAGACGAGAGAGGTTACCGTCCAGCGCTACGTCAACTATCAACGTTTGATGGGCAAGCAGAACATTGTGGTGCCAGCCGAAGGTGAGGCTGCAGCGCTGGAATCTTCGGCTCTACAACTCGCCCCACCGAGTGCGGGGGACACCGATACTGAGGGCCTGGCATTGACCTCGGCGGAATCTGGTCACATGGGTTGGCTGAACGATGCGAATAACTTCAGCTTGATCGCTGGTAGTCACGCGGTCTTAGCCGGCATTTTTCACGCGATCCCCGATTCCATAGCCGGCACAACTGTTCCAGTGGCCACACATGTTAAGTTTGGCGGGTCTCACCTAGGGTCTGCGACGAGCGCTGCGGGAGCTGCTTGGGGCATGATGGCCACTAACGCCTCCTTTCAGGCCGGCCGTAGCGCAACGATCGGAGGCCATCAACGTCGCTACGACGAATGGCAGTTTCAATCGAATACCGCGGCCAAAGAACTCGAGCAAATCGACAAACAAATTTTGGCAAATGAAATTCGCAAACAAATTGCGGAGAAGGAGATCACGAATCACGATCAACAGATCAAGAATACTCAAGAAGTGGACGAGTTGATGCGAGACAAGTTCACTAACCAGCAGTTGTACTCGTGGACGGTGGGGCAGATTTCGAAAGTGTATTTCCGTACCTATCAGTTAGCTCATGACATAGCCAAGCGCGCCGAGCGTACGTATCGCTTTGAGCTGGGTTTGAAAAACTCCAGCTCCAGCTTTATTGAGTTTGGCTACTGGGACAGCCTCAAGAAGGGTCTTCTGTCTGGGGAACGGCTCTACCTTGATCTCAAGCGAATGGACGCCGCCTACCTGGACAAAAATAAACGCGAGTACGAAATCACCAAGCATGTTTCGTTAATGCAGCTCGACCCGATGAAGTTGCTGCTACTCAAGCAAACCGGGCAGTGCGAGGTGAGCATCCCCGAGTCGCTACTGGATATGGATTTTCCAGGCCATTACCTGCGCCGGATCAAGTCGGTTTCGCTGACAATCCCCTGCGTCACCGGGCCGTATTCGAGTGTGCCGTGCACGCTTACGCTCCTGAAACATTCCATGCGCCACAGCAGCAGTGCTTCCGGGAACTACGCGCGTGATCTTGAAAATGAAGATCTGCGCTTTGCCGAGACCTTCGGGGCGATCCAGTCAATCGTGACGAGCACCGCGCAGAACGACAGCGGCCTGTTCGAAACGAATCTGCGCGACGAACGGTATTTGCCGTTCGAAGGTGCGGGTGTGATCAGTACGTGGCGCATTGAATTGCCGTCGGAGTTCCGGCAGTTCAACTATGACACCATTTCTGACATCATCCTCCATCTCCGCTATACCTCCCGAGAGGGAGGTGAGCGTCTCAAGACGGGTGCGGTCAATAACATCGATAATCTGGTCAAAAATGCCGAGGCAGCAGGATCGGTGCGATTGTTCTCGATGCGACATGAGTTCCCAACCGAGTGGGCACAATTCAAAAAAGAACAGGTAAAATTATCCCCAAATCCTAAGGTGTTCGCCAAGCTGACCATCAGCCTTGAGCTAAAGCATTATCCATTCTGGGCGCAGAACATGTTTAGAACGGCCAACCCAACGGTCACGTCGATGGAACTTTATGCCAAGAAATCCAAAGCCAGCGTAACAATAGCGGAAAAGGTTGATGGAAGCGGGAAAGTTGACACTTTGACCACTCAGCCGTACGGGCTCGTAACGGGACCCCTAGCGCAAAATAAATTGCCCTCACCCATCGGAAATCTCACTATATTTATTAACGACAACTCGATGGAGGATCTCTGGCTTGTGTTGGCTTGGGCGAAATGAGGGTTCTCGATTGGTACTGTACAAGGGTAGTTGACGAATAGCCTATTTATGCTCGCGGCCGCGCAGGGTGCGGTTGGCCACCCGTCGGGACGGGGTAACTTTCCCATTCTGGGTCAAGAGTGTGTCTTAGATAAACGCTTAGTCGGGAGGCAGGCGGGAGTCACACGAGGGACCAGGGGCTGAATAGGAGGTATTGCGAGGTAATCGAGTCTGGTACCAGGCCTCAAAAACCTTTGACTTCCGCTCCGACTTGGCATAGATTCGCTCCCCCTCAAGCAATCTAAGGCTGTGGTGCGGCACGGCGATCCCACAAAGGAGCATCAGATGAACTACGTACGCCGAACCCTCAGAACCCCGCGCAATATACTCCCAACTAGAAGTATCAGCCAAGAGCCTCTCCGTCCTTGATTGGTCAGAAGTCACGTTCTTAAGATGACTAAGTCTCCAGATTTTCAGCTCCTTTCGTTGCTCTTTGGCCCTGGCTTTTCCTTCTCAAATCCCTCCACTTCTCGACGGTAAAGCAATACCCGTCCGAATATTGTCACAGCCCTTAGCCGTTCGCGCTTAATTAAGGCGTGAATCGAGGCTCGTGATACTCGCCGCAACTCCGCGGCTTCACTAACGGTGACGAACTGCTCCATCAGGTTCTCCAGTTTCTTAGGTCTGTTTTTGGGCACGCATCAATTATATTGACAAAGATCTATTTAATCAATTATATTGACGACTGTCAAGCTAACTTATTAAACAGGCAGGTGGCAACGGAATCAGAGACGGAGGGTTGAAAATGGCAGGCCAGATAATCAAACGCGGAGACAAAACTTGGTGTGTTCGGGTGTTCACTGGCCGCGACGGCAACGGCAATCGTCGGTATATGAACAAGACGATCAGGGGCAATAAGAAAGATGCGGAGACCTACCTCTCCACAACACTAACCAACATTAGCGGTGGAACCTTTATCGAACCGGTGAAACTCACGGTTGAAGAGTACCTTGACAAATGGCTCGCAACAGCAGCTAAGGCGCGCCTGCGGGAACGCACGCATGATGACTACACTGAGAAGCTAAAAAGATATATTCGTCCTGTCATCGGCAAACTGAAGCTCTCCGACGTGCGCCCTCTAGATGTGCAGTTGATATACACGGCAATGGCCGAGCGTGATCTGTCTCCGCGCACGGTACGCTACACCCATGCAATTCTTAGCTCCGCACTAAAGCAAGCGGTTCGCTGGAACATGTTGGCGCGCAATCCGTGTGAAGCTGTGGAACTTCCCCGAATGGAGCGTAAGGAAATGCAGGCGCTCTCACCGGAAGAGGCTGGACGCTTCCTTGCTAATGCAAAAGAAGATGAATACGGCGCACTGTTCGCTTTTGCACTAGCATCGGGAATGCGTCCAGAAGAATATCTGGCATTGAAGTGGTCAGACGTTGATCTTGAGGCGAGATCGGCTACCGTCTCACGGACCCTAGTCTGGCGCAAAGGGGGCGGCTGGTTTTTTGGTGAGCCTAAGACGACACGTAGCCGTCGAACGGTTCCATTTCCTGAACCGATAGCGAAAGCGCTAAAAACTCACAAGTTAAAACAAGCCGAGACCAAACTCAGGCTGGGCGCGTCTTATGCCCCGGAGAGCCTTGTGTTTTGCACGTCTGAAGGCAAGCCATTGAATCTCCGGAATCTAACTCAGCGGCACTTCAAGCCGATCCTGAAACATGCGGAGCTACCTGAAAGCTTCCGGCTATATGATCTGCGCCACACTTGCGCCACACTACTACTAGGAGCGAACGAGCATCCCAAAATTGTGAGCGAACGCCTTGGTCATGCGAGCATAACTCTTACTCTCGATACCTACTCACACGTCCTTCCTTCAATGCAACAAGGCGCATCAGACAAACTAGAACGCATTCTCTTCGGGTGAATACCGGCGGCCCTTTCTAGACCTTGGCACACCGTAGGCACACAACTTAACAAAGGGGCATAGTATTGTATGCCCTAAGTTATTGCAAATATTGGTGGAGCCGAGGGGGATCGAACCCCTGACCTCATGACTGCCAGTCATGCGCTCTCCCAGCTGAGCTACGGCCCCTGAAACGGTTGAAGCCCAAAAAGGCTTGTTCGGTCTAATGGGGAGGGAAGAGTAACGTAGCGCAGAAGAGCCGGTCAAGCGGGCCTTGGCATTTCTGCAGTGTCCGAATTCTAGTAGCGCCGCATTCACCGACATAGCGTCTAAAACGATCCACAAAATCACACGGAAAGGCGATAACAAACTTCGTGTGGTTCGGGTAGTTTCGTGGATCGCTTGTATGGAGTCGAACGCATTCTCAGCAAATAAGCGGTGGGAGAGGTAGAGGTAGGGCACTGCCTTGGCATTCCGGATTCTTTACCGCGGTTGTCGATTCTGGGAGAGATCACAACTGAATCAATTTTAGGTATTTCTTCTGCGTGCGGCGAAGAAGGCCATGGTGGCTCCGATTGCGAGCAGTGCAATTCCCCCAACCACCCGAGCGGTGTTGGGAAGTTCGCGAACCTCGGTTTCAGTGATGACAACTGCTGAGCTCGGCTCCAGGAACAAGGCGCGGTAGGCAATTACGCCGCCAATGGCGGCGACTAGGATGCCGAGGATGATACCGATGATTCTCAATTCAAAATTGTACTTTGAACTTTGTACTTTGTACTTTGTACTTTGTGCTCTGAACTAGTGTGTTTCAAAAATGGCAATCCAAGCACTCCAAGCTTAAGACTGAGATCTTACAAAGCACAAAGCTCAAGGTCCTACCTTCCTTTGAACGCCGGTTTCCGCTTTTCCAGAAACGCTTTTACACCTTCATCCTTGTCTTCGGTGGAGAAACATAAGGCGAAGAGATCAACTTCGCGCCGCAGGCCCTCATCGAGCAACGAGCGCGAAGCAATCTTTACTGCTTCCTTGGCCAGTTTCAGGGCGACTGGGCCCTTGTCCGCGATGCGCTTCGCGATGTCCATGGTCCGGGCTTCAAGTTGATCCGCAGGAAAAACATGATTGACTAACCCGATGGCGAACGCAGTCTTCGCGTCGATAATATCCCCGGTGAGAATCAACTCCATCGCTTTGCCTTCGCCCACCAAGCGGGTCAGGCGTTGAGTGCCTCCGCCCCCGGGCATAATTCCCAGATTGATTTCGGGCTGGCCGAATGAAGCATTCTCACTTGCTACTCTGATATCGCAAGCCAAAGCCAGCTCACATCCACCTCCCAGACAATATCCATTGATCATTGCGATCACCGGTTTCGGAAAAGTATCAAACGCCGTGAATAGTGAGCGAGCGGTCATCACATCTCGTTGCGAGACGGCTGTACGACCGGCAAACTCGGCAATATCGGCTCCGGCAATGAACGCCTTGTCGCCGGCGCCGGTGATGATCACAACGCCTACCGATTCGTCGTTACGCAGCTCTTCCAGCAATGCCGCCCCTTCTTCGCGAGTTTTGATGTTGAGCGCGTTTCGTTTGTCAGGCCGGTTGATTGTGATTAGCGCGACACGCTCGCGGCGCTCAAGCAGAAGTGTCTCGTAAGATTGCGACATCGGTTTGCTCCTGAAATCGATCCACACCCCAAGCGGGCTGCCCGCCTTGGGACCCGTTTTAATTAGAGAAAAGGAATCGTAAAGGCTGGCCCCTGAATCGTCAACGCGGCGAGACCTCTGAAAGCTGGCCGCATCGGCGTCCAATTCAAAACGGTTGGGGTCCGTTTCAATCCGCGCCTCACGAATCAGTGAGGCGAACGTGCGGGGCCAGGGATGCCGTGGATTTTGGAAGTTTCAATCCGCGCCTCACTGAATCAGTGAGGCGAACTGTCGTCTTGCCAAGTCGTCTCGTGTTCGTCAGTTAACCCGCCTCGTTCGCGAACTCCCATGTTGGGGCCCTGTGACTGACAGCAGTGATAACGACCTCTCGGCAAGACTGTTTGTCCCGAAGGACTTAGCGGCAACGCGAACATCTCGGCGGAAAGTCACCGCTTTGGGTTCGCGCGCCGCCAATACATCAAACTAATCGATAGCAATCTGAATTCAACCTCCTTTCAAAACACGAGCGGGTCTTCCAGATCGACGGGTTTGTTAATGCCAAAATGTTGCGTGGATGTATCCACTTCCAAAAAGTAGAAACGCAAGGAATCCTGGTGTTCGTCAATCTCGTGCAAGAGTCTGCTTTTCAACATCACCCAGTTCCTTTGATTCACCTTGCATTCAAATACGCTCTTCTGAACTCGTTGACCATAGTCTTCACACGCCTGGGCCACACGACGCAGCCGGCGCGCTCCGGCTTTGTCGATGGTGGAGACGTCATAGGTGACAAGTACGAACATGCGTGATACGTAACAGCACCCCACTCGGGCTGCCCGCGTGGGGACCCGCTCCGCAGTTTAGCTTGAACTACAGCGCCAGCATACGTGCCCGCCTTCAATTTCAACGCAAGACGCACGGCAAATATTCGGGTATGTCGCCGCGCAAGTGGCGCGCGAGAATACGGGCCTGAGTAAGCATCAACTGCCCAATACGAAACTCCTGACCAATCACGGGATGGGTTATAATGTCTTGCTTCCTCGTTTGATAGGCGACGATCACCGCCTTGCGAGAATCCTTTTTCAACTCGAAAGCGCCGCCTTCACGCGGGGTAAAATCTTTCAACTCAATCTGACGCCGATTAACGAGCGTTATCGCCAGCCGGTCAGCGATCAAGGGCCGAAACTCTTCCATCAGATCCAGCGCCAAACCTGGCCGGGCGGGCCGATCAGAATGTAGATACCCAACGAACGGATCGAGACCGGTAGCCGTCAACGCCGCAATGCAATCGTGCCGCAGCAGGGCATACAAGAACGAAATGAGACAGTTCATCGGATCGAGCGGGGGTCGCCGCGTGCGGAGGGTGAACGGAAAATCCAGGCGCTGTTGGCGCAAATGAAGCGCAAACACTTTGAAATACAGATTGGCGCACTGGCCCTCGAAGCCACGAATGCTGTCCATGGGATTGACCGACTGAACGGCGGTGTCGCGCTCGCCGCTGGACCCGCCCGCATCAACGCCCCCAGCCGGGCTGCCCGGCTGGGGG
>JACCUI010000181.1 GCA_013811945.1 Pyrinomonadaceae bacterium
CGCCAACGCCAGCTCGTCCGTCTTGTTATCCAGAAACCGCAGCAACTGGATCAGATCCGTGATCTCTTCCCGCTCGTAGAATCCCCGCCCGAGCACCGTCTGATAGGGAATATTTGCACGACGAAAGGCCGATTCGTAAGTCTGCACGTTAGTCATCGCGCGAAAAAGCAACGCCACGTCGCTGTACTGAACATCCTCCGTGAGAGCAATGATCCGTTGCGCCAGCTGCTGAGCATCAAGCTCGCGCGACGTTTGCGCTGTCAGAACCGCGAGCGGTAGCGACCGGGTTTGCTCTAGGCTCCCCGTTTGTGACCCTGGCAGCGACCCGGTCGCTACCGCTCGCGGTTCTGACTCCTCAGTGGTGATCATCACTTCAACGAGCGGACCGCTATCCCGCAGCTCGCGCTTCGCTTCGCTGGGCTCATGCCCGACGTATCCGAGTTCTTCTCGTTCCGGTTCCGTTACCTCTTCTCTTGGCTGGAAAAGACGTCGAAAAAGATAATTGTAGAAATCAATCAGCGGGGGCTGGCTGCGAAAATTCAAAAGTAGAGGTCTTTCTTCCCCGCCACTTGCAGTCAGGGTTTCAGTCATCTCACGAAAGACGTCCACATCCGCGCCGCGAAAACCGTAAATTGACTGCTTACGGTCACCGACAATGAATAGGTTCGCGCTCTCATGCCGGGATTTTTGCAAAGCCAGCCGTTCTAGCAACTGTCGCTGCAATCCGTTCGTGTCCTGAAACTCGTCGACAAGAAAAAACCTGTAGCGCTCAGCAGCACGCGTCACAACTTCCGGTCGCGCCAACAATTCAAGCGCGCCCACTTCCAGGTCGTCGAAATCAAGCGCTGCAAGTTTCTGCTTTTCTTCGTGGAGCCGTTCGTCAATGTAGGTGAGCAGCATCACCAACTCGAGCGCGTACTGCCGGGCAAATAAATCCAGACAAATTTGCGGCACGCGCCCCGCCAGATTCTTTTCCCATAGCAGTTCGTCCAACGCCGTTATGTGCGGCTTTAGATCTCCCTTGTTCTGGGGGCGCAGCTTGCGAAAACCCTCTACGGCGCGGCAGTAGTCGGCTAGCCCGTCAGGCTCCGGAATGCCATGAAATAAAGACCGAAGACTGGACCATGCTGAAATCACTTCGTTTTGATTGCTTAGCGCGGCGGGGGTCGTTCGGCGAAACAGCAGAAATTCGTTCATCGCCCGCGAGAGGTCGACAAGTGCTCGTGCATGATCCTCCTCGATCGAATGGCTGTTTGCGGTCTTCATTGCCAGATCGGTCATCGCGAGGCCCTGTCCACTTACATCGCGATATAGTTGGGCCAGGGCGGCGGCCAGCTTTGCCCGTCCTACTCCCAGGGTTAATCGAGAGATCTCAACGTGGCCGGAACTAATGAAATGTGAAAGTGCTTCCTCGACGACCGACTCCAACAACATCGCCGCTCGATGTTCATCGAGCAAAAGAAACTGCGGATCGATCCCGGCCTCCACTGGAAATTCGCGTAGCAGTCGCGCGCAGAAACCATGAATGGTAGTGATCACCGCTCCATCGAGCGTGCGCTTATAACCGAGCCAACGCTGTCTCTCACCCCCTGAGGCGGTGAGCAGAATTTCATTAAGTCGGGCTCTGAGGCGCTCGCGCATTTCGTTCGCCGCGCGATTGGTGAAGGTGATGGCGACGATTTTATCGATGGAGAGGTTGCTCTCGCGGAGGATGTGCAGGTACCGCTCGACCAGCACCGTGGTTTTGCCGGAGCCCGGGCCGGCGGTCACCGAGATATGCTTCGTGATCTCGTAAGCGGCGGCTGCCTGTTCAGGTTCTAGTTGGCGCGTCGGTTTTATAACCGCTCTCCTTGCGGCTCTGCCGCCCCGCCCAGTGCGGTAAGGCCCCGAATGAGTCAAACTCGACTTGAATTACATAAAGCGCTAGCTAATTCCAGCCCAGGGTTGCCTCAACCCTGGGACTCCAGTTCCCTCAATAACCTCTAAACTCTGAAAGAGTTCGCGAGTCGTTGCGCGCGATTTAGCCAACACCTTCGGCGTTACTATTCTTTGGATGTGTGTAGCCCAGGGGTTGCAAGCAACCCTGGGCTCGAATTAGCGAACGCTTTCAGCGTTTTCTGTACCGAGTTTTCACACAGCCTCATAGCCTTGCCGCATTGGAGGGCGGCGAAGCCGCAAGCGAACAGAGAACTCACCAGGCATTTCCAAGTTCAATCGGTCGCTGCTTCTTCCTGTCAATTCGATAGCGATCGTAGCGGCAGACGGCAGCGAAGTCGCAAAACCTGCACGTCTTATCCTTCTCGGATGGATTTACACCGAAGTGTCCAGCTCGCATGTGATCCAGAAAGTCCCAAATCTTTGCGACCACTTCCTCGCGGATCCGGTGCCAATCATCGTCAGACATAACGCTGTTCACAGTCGCTTTAATTCCGGAGTATTCCAGAGCCTGCGCCCGGTGCAGTCCTTTGTTGCGCCGTTCATTACCGCCTCGGATCACGTAGTAGCCTCCCCCGGCGATTGGGTGATCTGGAAGAATCAACTTTTCCAGAGCCTCCAGATAGATTGGGAGTTGCAGGCTACGCCCGGATCTCATGTCGTCCGTGCTGGAGCCCGTTGACAATTTGTAATCGTAAGCGATGAGCGTATTGTCGGCGGCTACGTCTACACGATCGATTTGTCCGCTGATTTTCATCGCTTCTTTGCCCACGAACGTGGTACGGACCAGCTCCAGCGGGTCCTGTATGGAGTGCGGGTCACGCACCGCGGATTTAATGCCGCCAAAGCCGACTTCAAAATAAGCGGGCACCACCCCCGCGGCTGACGAGTTATGCTGAATTTCCAATTCATATAACAGCACCTGGTCGAGGAGAATCTTGCGTATCTCGCGGTCGATTTTCCAAATCTGTTTGTTGAGGGGTGGCACCACTCGCTCATGTTCGTCGAAGACGCGGTCCGCAATGTCAGCCAGCTCTTTCCGAAGTTGCTCGCGATCTAGTTCATTCAGCGGCTGGCGACGATGCTGTTCGAAGAAGCGACGCAGGATGTCGTGCAGCAGCTTTCCCGCGTCGATGGCTTGCAGATCAAGGGCCGCTTCTCCGCGCGGTTCCAACTTCAAAACACGCAAACCGAAGAACCGGTAGGCGCAATTGCCATAGACGCTCAATCCACTCGCACTGTGAACAAAGTCTGATCCGAATCTCTGTTTCAGCAAGGCAAGCAAATTCGGGTCAGTGATCTCACCGTCGTATGGACCGAAAAGGTAACTGGCACGCTCGCGCTCAATTTCGATACGTCGCAGCGCCGAGTTGCTGACGAAACCATCGTTACGCGCCAGGGCCAGAAGTCGTTTAATTCGCGGCCCCGACTGCAGCTCCCGCTTTTCTCCTCGATGGAAATGACGCTCCTGCTGGCGCACCAGGGCAACTGACAGCTCGTTGGTGGTGGACGCACTGTCAAGGTTGTTACCTTCATAGTCACGACGGATCGGCACCGATTCAATCTTAAGAGGAGCAACGGCGCGTCTTAATTCGTCAATGTAGTAGGAAGCCACGGTTTCAGAGTCGTCCTCCAACAACAGCGGTCGGCTTAGATAAAGTCGCTCGGTAGCGCGACACGCCGATTGATAAAAGTAATGTTCTTCTTTCAGCAAGGTGGCGGGGGAAATGTCTTCCAACGTCAGACCGTATCGCTTCAGGCGCTCTCGTTCTTCGTGCGGGTAGATCCAATCGCGCGAGGCTCGGAGTGGAAAACCGCCTTCGACCAAACCGGCGATGAACACCGCGCGGAAACGCAGGCCGCGCACATCAGTCGCCTCCAACACGCGCAGACCGCCGCGGTCGGCGGCGCCAAAAACTTGTGACTGCGAACTTAGGCAACGTCGCACTTCCTCAAGAAAGGTGGCGAGCTTTATTGCCGCCGGACCACCACCCCCGGCGGGCTGCCCGCTTGGGGATCCCCGTTCTTTTTCAGGCCGACCAATGGTGGCGGCGATCTCAATGCTCTCAATCGCGGCGACAAAGGCACGCCGCAGCGCTTCGAGACTGTTGTAGTTGAGGATCGCCTGGGGAAGTTCCCGGTCTTCGATTGAATTTCTTATAGGCCGGGCGATTTGATCGCGAAAGCTGAACTGCTCGAGGAGCTTCATCAATGCCAGACGCAAATGCGTTGGTCTGCCTTCGCGAGGCACCGTCTGAAGGCGCTCAACAAAAAACTGGATAACAAGGGCGGCCCAGGCGATCGCCGCCGGGTGAACGTCGCGCGAGGGTCGCCTTTTCCTTTCGGCGTCTTTCTCCTCAACCTTCGCGGTTTCCGCGTTTTCGAGCAGGTCGGCTACGTCAGGGTCCCGGCCTTGTTCGGAGGTTTCGATGTTCAGCAGGTCTCGTGTTGCTTCGGCGTCCGGCAACTCCTTAATTAGAGTCTGAGCCCGGGTCAGCCACTCATTAACGCGCTGTTTGCTGCCCACGTAAGCGAATGCATTCTCGAGCGCATCAGCGTTCCAAACCCCGATACCGTAACGATTCTTTAGCCATGCGTCTGGCGTATTGTAGGGGCGTCCCTCCGGGGG
>JACCUI010000192.1 GCA_013811945.1 Pyrinomonadaceae bacterium
TTCCAGAGAAACATCCGTAAACGTGCCGTCACGATTGTTGCGGTAAAGAGTACTGGCTGTTGAGTCACAAGCCACATATATATCGGGCCAGCCGTCGTTATTGAAGTCGGTCGTTATGGCTGTCATCGAGTAGCGATCCTCGACTTTAGCAATGCCTGATTTGTCGGACACATCTGCAAATGTGCCGTCACCATTGTTGTGATAGAGAAGATTAATATCGGTCGGCAAACCTTTTGGACCGCAATTGACGGGGATGCCTATCCATGTACAATTCGCACCCTTTCCCGGCTCTGGCGCTGTCTGGAGATCGAACTTTAAATAATTTGCGACAAAGAGATCGAGGTTTCCGTCGCGATCGTAGTCGACAAAAGTGCACCCTGAGCCCCAGCGGGTGCCTTTCGTGCCGAGTGACGCTTTCTGCGTCATGTCTGTGAACGTGCCGTCGCCTCTATTTCGATAGAGTACGTTCTGGCCCCAATAAGTTAGGTACAAGTCTTCGTACCCATCGTTATCGTAATCACCGGCGCAAATCGCCGATGCCCAGCCCGCATGCCGGAGGCCTGCTCTAGCCGTAGTGTCCGAGAAGCTACCGTTGCGCTGGTTCCGATACAACTTGATCGTGGGCTCTTTACCCTTGGGAAAACCTTCAAGGCGAGTTCCGTTCAGGAGCAGGATGTCTACCCAGCCGTCATTATCATAATCGAAGAAAGCAACGCCGCTGCCGTTGGTTTCTATGATGTACTTTTTATGTTCAAGACCGCCGTAAATAATCGGATCAGAAAGCCCGGCAAGTCCGGCAACGTCTACGAAAGTGACGGGAAAACCGTTGGCCTCACTCTTATCTTTCGACGCTGGACCGGTAGAGGGTCTCTGTTGCGCCAGCGCATAATCATGGCCAGCCGGCGAAACAGCGAGCACGCTAACAAGAAGCCCGCCCGCAAAGAGACACAACAGGATCAGGTGGTAACTCTTCTTAAACTTCGCGAACATAGCGGGATACTATCTGTCCTTATCAGAAGTGGTCCTGAGTCGTTCGGCCAGTTCAAATTCTTTTTTTGCCTCTTCTAATCTGTTGGCCTGTTGTAGAACTTGAGCCAGCAGATGATGGCCAGAGACGTTGTTCGGATCCATCTTCAGCGCCCGCCTCAGAATGACTTCAGCGTTCGATAGATCCCCTTTTTTCAGGTGAACCTTTCCCAAGACAATATATGGACCACTGAAGGACGGGTTGAGCCAGATAGACTTTTGCAGCGGTGTAACTGCTTCATCCCACTTGAGCTGCCTGGTATAAGCCTCGCCGAGCCGGTAGTAAGCCATACCGAAAGCCGGATTAACGGCGATTTCTTTTTGCAGAAGCTCAATTCCTCGTTCGATGTTAGCGTGAAAAATCGCCAGCTCACCAAGTGAGAAATTAGCCTGCGGCAGCTGCGGGTCAAGTTCGAGCGCCTTTTGCAGTTCTTTTTCGGCAAACTCCTCAAACCGCTGGCGAATCAACATCTGCGCGTTGATTAGATAGGCCGGGGCGGAATTCGGTTGAATACTGAACATTCGAGCGAACGCCTCGCGAGCCTTGTTTGGGTTTTGAGTTTGAATGTAACTGAGGCCGAGAACATAGGCGATTTCCACATTGTTAGGCGACCAGTTTCCAATCTGTTCGAGAAAAGGAATAGCCTCTTTAAGATGGCCCAGTAAGTACTGAGAGAGGCCCAGCATTTGCACCCCTTGCCGGTACTGAAGGCTATCTTCAGGCCCCTGCCTCACCGCAATCGAGAGATGTTCGATTGCGCGAGAGTAATCGCTCTTCTGATAGTAGGCCCAGCCTAGAAGATGACTTACTGTCGTATCGGTGGAACTTGAATTGGGCAGCGATCTCAGCATTTCTATGGCCGCGTCAATCCTACCGGCGCTCAGGAGCGCCTGCGCTTGCGCGACCAGGGAAGAACTCGATCCAGGCTGTGACTTTGGTTGTTCTGTTTGGCCCGCGGCGGCAAATGCAAATAACGCCACCAGCAGGTTGACCGACATCAGACGGCATGCAAACTTGATCACAGGTATTAGTCTTCTTAACTCAACGTGAAGTTTCGTACCGCTGCAATTTCTTCATATCTTCTTTGGATGCAGGTCGCAAGCTGATCGCAGCGCCGCCGCCGCTCGCCAACGCAACCTTCAATCTGGTTTGGTCGTTTACCAGGAAACGTTGAATCTGGTATGCCATCGGATTGTTTTCCCAATGAGCATTGGCAGCATCGGTGTAGAGGGTAGCTACATACGAGCGTTTGAGGGTGAGCGAGGTTAGGGGAATGTTTGCGGTACGCGCTTGCTCATCTGTGATCGCTCCGATGTACCATTCATCTTTGTTTTTAGCTTTGCGAGCGACTGTTATGTAGTCGCCGGGTTCGGCTTCCAGAATTCTGGTATCGTCCCAATCGACTGCTACGTCCTTGATAAATTGGAACGCATCCATAAAACGCTCGTAGTTTCCCGGTAAATCTGCCGCCATTTGTAAGGGGCTGTACATGGTCACGTATAAAGCCAACTGTTTGGCTAAGGTTGTGTGAACCTGCTCTTTCTTGCCCGGTTGGTAGTAGTCGCGTTTGATCTGGAAAATTCCCGGCGTATAGTCCATCGGCCCACCCATCAAGCGGGTGAAAGGTAAAATTGTTTCGTGTTCGGGAGGGTTGCCCGTACTCCACGCGTTAAACTCGTTGCCTCTAGCCGCTTCACAAGCAAGCCAGTTCGGGTAAGTACGGTGCAATCCCGTTGGGCGGACCGGCTCGTGAGCGTCCAACATAATTCTATTTTGGGCCAATTTTTCTGCCACCCTCACATAGTGATTGACCATCCATTGACCGTCATGATGCTCGCCCCGCGGAATAATCTTGCCCACGTATCCCGTTTTGACCGAGTCGTATCCGTGTTGCTTCATGAAGTTAATGGCTTCGTCTATCCTGCGTTCGTAGTTTGTCACCGAGGCTGAAGTCTCGTGGTGCATGATAAGTTTGACGCGCTTTGCGGAAGCGTGCTGCTGGAGTTCGGTGACATTGAAGTCGGGATAGGGGGTCACGAAGTCAAACACCTCTTCTTTCCAGTTACCGAACCAATCTTCCCACCCGACATTCCAGCCTTCCACGAGCACCCCGTCGAAGCCGTGTTGAGCGGCAAAATCTATGTACCGTTTCGTATTGGCGGTTGTGGCGCCGTGTTTGCCGTTGGGTTTCAGGCTTGCCCAATCTGTTTCAGCTAATTTTATGTTGCCCACGTCGGAGTAATTCCAGCTAGCTGTGCCGACGTGCATTTCCCACCAAATGCCGACATATTTCTGGGGCTTGATCCAGCTCACATCCCGGATTTTGGAAGGCTCGCTCAAATTCAAAATGAGCCTGGAAGTTAGAATGTCCGCTGCCTTGTCGCTCACCACAATCGTGCGCCAGGGTGTTTGAGCCGGGGCTTGCAGATACGCTTTGTTGCCAACCGCATCAGGCACTAAGTGCGACGACAGACTAAACGTCTGTTTATTTGCCATCAAATTCATGGCCGGGTAATTGACCAAAGCCGCTTCGTGGATGTTGATGTATAACCCATCAGAAGTTTTCATCATCAACGGAGTCTGGACGGCATTGGCAGCGATGGGTGTTTTGAAGGCAATCTCCTGCGCGGCCTTACCGCTCGTGGCATCTATCTCGCTGAGTTTTGTGGTCGAGTAGATATACTCATTGGTATCGTAATCGCCTGGAATCCAAAAGGTTTTATGGTCTCCCGTCAGATTAAATTCGGTCCTCTCATCCGAAACAATGAAATACTTCAAGTCGGTTTGTTCCGGTACTTCATAGCGAAACCCTAAACCGTGATTGAACAAACGGAATCTGATGATCATCCTTCGATTCTTGTGGGCTGGCTGTTGAAGCGTCACCGTAAGTTCTTTGTAATGGTTACGAATCTGATTCACTTCTCCCCATACCGGCTTCCAGGTTTCGTCTTTCTGGGATGTGTCAGTCTTTAGTAAAGTGAAGCCTTTGCTAAAACCAGGTTGGTCTTTCAACTCAATCCCCAGCTTACTCTTTTGCAGAACTGGTTTTCCTCTGTATGAAAGCTGATGGGTCGGTTCACCGTTGGCAGTCAGCCCGAAGGAAAGAGATAGTTTGCCATCCGGGGACTGTATACTTTGAGCAAAGGCATTGAGGCTAGAAAGCAAAACCAAGAGGATCAGTACTTCTATTCTCAAAATGTTCACTCCTTCTCCATTTTTTTGGCAGCATTGGCACCGTGAATTATCCGCGTAGTGCCTTATTTCTAAACCTGATATTCAGACAGACATCTCAAGAGAACGCGGGGAAGTTGGAATAAACCCATCGAGATTAACCCGCGTATCCAATTGGCCGCCTGACTCTATTAAATGACATGGTTGATTAACTTACTGCTCCGGTGAGTCCGGATGGATTGCTCACTGGCAACCTTGCCGCGACGATTAAGAAGTCTCGAGCGGCTCCTGGACGCCGAAGCGCCTGGCCTCTCGCTTCCAAAACCGAACGCTCAACTCGGGCGCGTCCTGAGCGGCGCGGTTCATCTCCTTGCGGATCCTCTCGAGACATTCCTTAGGCGTGCCGCGGCAGTCCAGAGGGAGGTGCAGGGTCTCCTCGATGTCGCGCCGGACCGCCGAGTACCAGTCAGCGGCGGTCGCGTGTTCCGCCGCTCGCTCGGGAAACCGCAGGAACGTTTGCAGTCCCGCGAGAACAGCAGCGATGATGCTGGCAGAAGCAACCCACAAGGCGCGTGGTGAGTCTTTCTCCAAGCCGGCGAAAATCGCCGTCCCGACGACGCTTGAAAAGACGACCGCGGGCACGCCGACGAGATAATTTAGCCGTCGAAACAGATCCGCTGAGGCGTAATGAGCGGATTGCGCGGCGTAGACGCGCTTGTGCCAGTTCTGGAGAAGTTCCGTTACCGAGACATTCCAATCGTGGCCGTCGCTCCGCGCCACGCCTTTGACCTGAGAGCTCATGATTTCCTCCCTGTGCGCCCACGACACTCCTCCCGGCCACCGCCGTGGAGGCGAGCACTTCGATGGGCAGCACCTCACTAGCTAGTTTTCAGTCGGCATCCACCGGTCTAGATGAGTACCGTGACGGACTCAACTGCGAAACCTCGGTGGGGTCGCAGTCCCACAGAAATTATATGCAACACAATTCCTCACCTTAAATGCCATTCGGTACCAATAATGTTAAAAGTAGAACTCCGTACTCAACGACCATCGACCTTTAAAAAAATGATCATGTGTTAACACCAATGATCGAATCGAAAGTGAATATGAATTGATTGAACTACTACCGTCAAGGGTTATCGCTCCAGCTGAAGTAAAGCTTTTTCAGAGACAAATACTATTAGACAAACTATTCAGCTGTAAATAGAGGTAGGAAAGCGGACTCGTAGCTAGTTTCACACCTAAACAACCTGTTACAGCGTAGCGCGGAAGCCGCAACCCAGATGTTTCCTCGCGGTGCAGGTTGAATCCTGATCGCTGCGCCCGCTGAACAGGAGGGTAGGCCGCTTTTGGTTTCACGAGCGCGTGGAGCGATCTGGTCGCATGTATCAGCGCTATGGCAGGCACACCACTTTATTGATTTGCCAGATTCGGCGCAATTTCGAAGAGATCGGTGACTAATTGCAGTCTTCCGTCGGAAATTACGCCGAAATCAACGCCCAATAGAAAGCCTCGCCGCTAGTTGTGCGGCTTCAAAATGAATCGAACATAGCTATTGTGAAGCACGTCAACGCCGCTCGTGCGGCAAACTTTATTGCCGGGAAATTGTTTTAGAACTTGTCGTACTTTAGCGTCAATTGCGGTGTGATCGGTTAAACGGGATGCGCCGATAAGTAAACCGCTTAGTTAAAGCATCCACCTGAACAAAGGAATAAGCTATGACACAGACAAGGCGGAACACCATGCAGGCCGCCGCCCTCGACAGGTTCGGCGGTCTCGAGACGATTGTGCTGCGAACGCTGCCCGTGCCCGAGGTCGGGTCGGACGACGTTCTAATTCGGGTCGATTCAGCCGGCGTGGCGGTGTGGGATGTTTTCGAGCGCGAGGGGGGCTTCGCCGAGATGTTCGGAATTGAGCCGAAGTTTCCCTATGTGCTCGGCTCCGACGGAGCGGGCACGGTCGCCGCCGTCGGCGAGCAGGTCAGCCGCTTCAAAGAAGGCGACCGCGTGTACGCCGCCGCTCTCATTAACCCTAAGGGCGGGTTCTACGCCGAGTACGCCGCGGTGAAGGCCAACAACGTCTCGCACGTTCCCGACAAGCTAACGACCGAGCAGGCGGGCGTCATGGCGAGCGACGCGTTGACCGCCCTTCGCGGCTTGGACGAGATGCTGGGTCTGAAGCAGGGCGAGACGCTGATGATCTTCGGAGCGAGCGGCGGCATCGGACATCTGGCCGTCCAGCTCGCCAAGCGGATGGGCGCGCGCGTTCTGGCAGTTGCTTCGGGCGATGACGGCGTGGCGCTGGCACGTCGGCTGGGCGCCGATGTCGTCGTGGAAGGGCACACGGGTGACGTCGAGGCTGCCGCTCGTAAGTTCGCCCCCGGCGGTCTCGACGCTGCCCTCGTCACTGCCGGCGGTGAGGCGGCTGATCGGGCACTGAAAGCAGTGCGCGACGGAGGCCGGGTCGCCCACCCCAACGGCGTGATGCCCGAGCCGAAGGCCTCGCCCGGCGTGCGCCTCAGCAAGTACGACGTCGTGCCCGATCAGGAGGCGATGGACAATCTCAACCGCCTGATCGAGGCCGGCCCGTTTGAGGTCCACGTCGCTCGCACGTTCCCGCTCGATCAGGCCGCCGAGGCGCATCGCGCGCTCGACGATCATTATCTTGGCAAGCTCGCCCTGAGTCCGAGTTGATATGGACTCCACCCGCACTGCCTGCTGAATACTACCAGGAGAGGAGATCAAAATTATCGGAGCTCCCACGACAAACACCCGAACAAGCGAAAGCACAAACGCGCCGCACATTTCCAAAGGCACGCTGTATTCCGATCTGCGCCACGTGGCGCACCGGTCGGTGTGCGACCTGCCCGGTAGCTGAGCCACGCGAGCACTCACCGACGCAAAATGGATCTTTTTTGCGCAGGTGCTGGAGACTTCACATTCGGCGGAGGCGTGCTCATCGCCGTCGTGTCCGTCGACCTTATGGAGATGGCATTCACGGGGGGCGGCCCGATTGCCGCGATTCTGGGAATCCTCCTCGGAGCCGCAGTGTTCAGCGCCATAAACTGGTTCCTTGCCCGACATGGCGCCAGGAACCGCAAGCGATGCGGCGGCTGTGTGGAGCAGCCATCGGAAGCGGATCACAAAGGCAGTGGGTTGGCGATCGCCGTCGGCGCGCTTCTCGACGGCATCCCCGAGTCGATGGTGATCGGCTTGTCCCTGTCGGGTGGCGGGAAGATTGGCTTCGCGCTCATCGTCGGCTTCTTTCTCTCCAACGTGCCGCAAGGATTGTCGAGCGCGTCAGGGATGAAGGTAGCCGGTCGCTCGCGCCGATACATCTTCTCCGTATGGATCGGCATTCCGCTGATCAGCAGTTTGGCGGCAGCCGGTGGGAATCTCGCGCTAGGTTTCGCCGGGCCGGTAGTGCCCGCAGCGATCCTCGCGTTCGCCGCCGGTTGTGTGCTGGCGATGCTTGCCGAGACAATGATCCTTCCTGGCTTTGGATTTTCAGGACCGACAAAAAGTCCCGGCTGGGACACGCGGCGCATGCCTAAGGCATTCGTCGGTCTCAAGGTACGGCATTCAGGGAGGTGACTGGGGCTCGTTCATCGCGCGCCGCATGGCCTTCCAAGCTCCGCAACGCGTGATCGGGCTTCATCTGAACTTCCTTCCTGTACCGCCCCTACTCCGGAAGCATTGGTGCAACTGAGCGACAAGGAGCGCCGGCGGTTTTCGGGCTTCCAAGAGGGGGAGGATGTCGGCTACTTCAAGCTTCAGGAGGACAGGCCGCAGACCATCGCCTATGCCCTCACCGATTCGCCAGTCGGATGGCTGGCCTGGACGGTGACTGAGTTTCGCGCCGTCTCCGATCATAGCGGTGATTTCCTGACCCCCGTCGATCGCGACGCTTTCTTCACCAACATCACGCTCTACTGGGTTACGGGGACGGTGGGCTCCTCCATGCCGATCTATCGCGAGGAGAAGCTGGCCGGCTTGAACTCCGACTCAATGCCTCGGATCGAGACGCCGGTCGCGTATGCTGACTTTCCGAAGGAAGCGATCGCCTCGCCGTATCGTTGGATCGACAAAGCCTACAACATCGTCCTGCGGACGGAGATGCCGAAGGGCGGGCACTTCGCCGCTCTGGAGCAACCTGATGTGTTGATCAAGGACGTCCGGACATTCTTTGCGAAGCTCAAGCGGTAGTCGCCCTTAGGGTGCCATCCGCCTACGCCCGGAGCAAGTTCTCTTCTTCGCAAACGACAACGTTGAGCCGTTCGAGCAGCAGCTGATTGAGGAGCTTGGCATCGCGGAAGTTCGGCTGCCGGTGGTTGTCGCCGATCCGTCCAGCGCGGCGCAGGGCGTGGTAGCTGGCTGGGCAAGGCAGTTTGAGAGATTGCTCGTCCATGTGGATCTCGACGTGCTCGACTACCTTGATATGCCCCTCGCGGAAAACACCCTTCGTAACGTAGGACTCCGGTTCGATCAGCTCATGGCGTCGCTCCGCCCCTTACTGTGCGCGCCGAATTGGGCGGCGCTGACGATTTGTGAGCTGAACCCTGACCATGGAAAGTGATGGCTCGACCCTGCGGATCTTTGCCGACCAGCAAGACGCGGATCCTGGGACACGCTGCGCGAGCGTCGAGCAATCATCCCCGGCCGATGGCCGCGGCAGGATAATTGACAGCCCTGTCAAACTGCTCTTCTTCCGTGGACCCAGTCAGTGCCGTGGTGGATGAAGTGCCACCAGTAATCGCTTGCGCGATGGCATCGAAGTATCCCGTGCCAACGAAAGCTTGATGCTTCACACCGCGATATCCGCTGTTGGCTTCACGCTCAAACTCAACCTCCTGCAGGCGAGCATAAGCAGTCATACCTGTTTCGCGATACGCTTCTGCCAACTCGAACATGCCGAGATTGAGCGCATGGAAACCCGCGAGAGTAATGAACTGAAACTTGTAACCCATCAGAGCCAGCTCTTTTTGAAATTTCGCAATCGTATGCTCATCGAGCTTCTTCTTCCAGTTGAAGGATGGCGAGCAGTTGTAAGCCAGCAGTTTCCCTGGATACTGAGCGTGGATCGCGTGAGCAAATAGTCCCGCTTCTTCGAGGTTCGGTTCTGAAGTCTCACACCAGATCATATCTGCATGCGGAGCATAGGCCAGCCCGCGAGCGATTGCTTGATCGAGACCTGCCTGGACGGCGAAAAAGCCTTCTGCCGTTCTGCTCCCGGTAAGGAAGCGATGATCGCGCTCGTCTACGTCGCTGGTCAGCAAGCCGGCGCCGTTGGCGTCGGTGCGTGCAATCAAAATTGTGGGCACACCCATAACGTCGGCGGCCAAACGAGCGGCGATGAGTTTTTGGATGAACTCCCCAGTTGGCACCAGAACCTTTCCTCCCATATGCCCGCACTTCTTCGCTGAGGCGAGTTGATCCTCAAAATGGACCGCTGCGGCTCCAGCTTCGATCATCGCTTTCATCAACTCAAACGCATTCAGGTTTCCGCCGAAACCGGCTTCGGCGTCAGCGACGATCGGAGCGAACCAGTGGATACCGTTGCGTCCCTCAGCCTGATAGATCTGATCCGAGCGCTGCAGTGCCTGATTGACCTTGCGCACCACATCGGGCACACTGTTCGCCGGATACAAGCTTTGATCAGGATACATTTGTCCGGCAAGATTGGCGTCAGCAGCAACCTGCCAACCGCTAAGATAGATTGCTTTCAGCCCTGCCTGGACCTGCTGCACTGCCTGGCAGCCGGTCATTGCGCCTAGCGCCGCGACGTAATGCTCTGTGTGCAAGAGGTCCCAAAGGCGCCGGGCTCCGATTTCAGCGAGTGTATATTTGATCTCGACTGATCCGCGCAGCCTTACCACGTTCTCGGCCCCGTAGCCTCGCTTAATTCCTTCCCAACGCTTATCGGTGGCCCAGTTGTATTCTAGTGTTGTCGTCTGATCTTGAGTTCCCATGATTACCTCCGAATAGAGTAAATGCCTATCCCTTGCAGCGCCCGCAGAGCGACGCGATGTCGCTTTGATTTATCTTGGTTGCCAGCCAAACTTGAACAAAAGCCCTGTGGCGCTGGGCTTGCCACCGCACTGCTAAATTTAGATCGGATCAAACTCGCCATTAGTAATTAGCAACTCGCTGATGCGGCGTGCCTCGCAATACTTCTCGATTGCGGATTTGCTCGTGCCAGCAGGAAGCTCGCTCAGGAGGCGGTCGAGTTCCTCATTAAACAATTCCCCGACAAACTCAGGCGTGTGTTCTCCGTCCGAGTCAGTCGCCTCCAAGGAGGCGCGATGGCGAATACGCTGGGCAATCATTAGCCGGTAGATGCGATCAGTAGCTAAATCTTCCATGTAACCGTCAAGTAAGCTCGCACCCTTGCCGTTGAGAACTCCGTTGCGATAGCGAATCACTGTTCGCACTGCGGCACGCGTTCCTTCAACAGTGATTTTTCCAACGCCTTCGGGGACGGGTCGAAGATCGGGCTGCGTTGTTGCGCCAGGTTTAGAACGATCAAGTTGGTTGGGGAATGGGAATTGTGTGACAGCGATTTTGTTCTGGTCCGGATGACCGGTCCAGGCGCCGTCCATCAAGCAGTTCGCTTCGTTCTTTTTGTCCAAGGCCAATATGCGCAATGCTCTTTCATTCAACTCCGCATCTGTACGGCTCGGAAAGAGCGCAGTCATTCCCCCGATCGCCAGAATGCCGCGTTTATGACACGTTTCTGCTAATAACCCGCGAAGATTTTGGAAGAATGGCACGTCGTGGAGGATGGTGTTCCTGTCCGGCAAAACCCATTCGCTATTTTCCAGGTTGAAGTGAACCAGACTCGCCATGTAGTCCCAGCGACCGAGATTCAAACCAATGATGTGGTCGCGCAGGTAACAAATGAATTCCTCCATTTGATACGCAATCGGATGCGACTCAACCAGAGCCATGCACTTAATAAACCCACGTGCCCACCCGCGCGCATCTTCGATTGCCTGGAATAGATCCCGCCACCACAAAGCCTCTTCAGCCGACTCCGACTTGGGAATGTAGAAACAAAGCGGATGCCGTAGCCGATCGACGTTTACCTGGTAAGCGACCATAGCCACGTCGAATAGAGATGCCGAAATCAAGTCAGCGTGCCCTATCCCTGCCTGGCTGAGGTGCAAACCGCGCGCACGAGTGAAGATCACTGCATTGCTTCTTTCAATGCCCACTGTGCGGTTTCGTTTTTGATCGAAATAGGTCAACTCGTCTTTCAGAGCCGACAAAACATTGTCGATACCTAGTCTGAGATTGGGCCAAAAGTTGGCCATCGAGTCTTCAAGATCAAGCATAACGCCCGGCGCGCCCGAGTTCAGCATCTTCACCACCAGCTCCGCGTCATCGGCTGGTCCAGTCATCTGATTGCGCTGATCGACACACCAGGCTGGTAGCTGAATTCTCCAGGCTCCCGTTTTGGCTTCAGAAGGCGACAGATACTCCGGTTTGCGTCCGCCGTGCGAAGCCTCGAGGACTTCGGCGCGCTTTGAAATGAACAGCTGTTGTCGCGGCGTCAGTTCGTGATGAAGCGGTAACAGAAAGTCCATGAACCCCTTTGGGAGATCAGACTCCGGACGGAAATCAAGCGGCGCGGTATTGAAACGTCTAAGGCTGGTGGCTGTCTCCCTCTCTATCAAAGCGGAATTCATAAGTCCGTTACCGACGATCAGCTTTCTAAAATGTTGTCAGTCCGCACAGCCCGCAGTATGAGATAGCCCGGCGATTTATCGGTGGGAGGCAGGCGCAGCTATTTCACAAACTCCGCGAAGCGGAGGGTTGAAATCTTTCTGGTTGCGTCTAACCGGTGTCGTCAGGCGATGCAAAGGCAACGATCCTCCTGATCTCTTCTACTCAGCACTTAAGTGAGAGGGCACCCTTGAATTAGTTGACTGCGGGGACATGAGATTGCTATTCCCAAGAGGACAGTTATGATTAGAGCCCCAGGCCCTCGTCGACAAGTGTCTCTATGCGCGGCAACGTTTCCGTAACACCACAAATTTCAAATTCCGCTTTTGCTCGAATCGCCTCGCTGGCCGTCTCAGATGTCAGACGATAGATTCGTCCCTCAAAAAGCCCGTCGGGTCTCATATAGATTTCGGCGCGACGTTGGCCATTTCGTCTCTCTTCAACCAGAAACATTTTTTCACACCCCTTACTTGCCGAGCCATATCCCCTTCCGGTGTAGTCGGTGGCTCCGTAGTTTGTTTCTTCCAGCGGAAATTGAGTACGGAGACACCGACGTCGGAACGCGAAGAGGGCGCGGAGGTTCCAGCGCCTACGCCACCCGCTTGTTCCGTATTGTGAACACATACTCGACATAACGAGTGAAGGAGGTGTACCATGGGCCTCCTTGGTCGTTCAATAGGTGATTCGCCATAGTGAACACATGCGTTTATAGCCTAATTAGGTAAACTCTCAACGGGCCATCTTTCTCAGCAAAAATTCGCAGAAAGGCCCTGTTTGGTAAAAGTCGCGTTCGGAATTGTGAACACGTAAAGTTTGAATGGCAGACAGACGCTGGGTTGAACAGAGATGACGCGAGTAAAAACTGAAGGAACAAATACAAAGAGCCGCCAGCAGGTAACATCTGTTGAGCGGGCTTTATCGATTCTCGAGTTGCTGGCAAGCAAGCATCAGGGCCTCAGCACTTCTGACATCAGCCGCTTTGCGCATGTTCCAAAAAGCTCGACCAGTTATTTGCTGCGAACCCTGGTCGGCCGTGGTTACGTTCACCGTGACGCGGAGACCGGGCAACATACGTTGGGGATCAGAGTACTAAGCCTGGGTGGGCAGGCAATGCAGGGCATGGCCTTGAGGGAAGTAGCCGTTCCGCATTTGCGTCACATCGTCGACCGCACGCGTTTCGACGCGCACCTGGCTATTCTCGATCACGGGGAGGCCGTTTATATCGAGCGCGTTGAAGGCCCCGGCTTCATAAAGATGGCAACATGGGTGGGACGGCGCATGGTTCCGCATGTAACGGCAGTTGGCAAAGCTTTGATCTGTCAGCTCGATCAAACTGAAGTGAAGAGCTTGTTTGAAAAACACCACCTTAAGCCGCTGACGGTAAAAGCCATCACCAGTCTACCTAAGCTGTTAGCTGAGTTGAGCGAAACCCGCCGGCGTGGTTACGCAATAGACGACGAGGAAAGCAGTGACCGAGTTCGATCCGTAGCTGCGCCGGTGATGGCGCCTAACGGTGAGGTGATTGCCGCGATAGGAATCAGCGGTACAGTTGGTCAGATCTCCGACGAGCATTTGGCACGTGTCGGTTCCGTCGTGCGCACGGCGGCAATGAAGCTCTCGGGCCAGTTGGGCGTGCGCACCGGAAGACCAGGTCGGACCTAGTCTGCCATGTCACAAGCTCCAATCAGCTCTGACACCATGATGAAGCAACGTGCTAGTGAGAACCGCTGAATCGAACCGTATTCTCCGGCAGGTAACAAACCTCGTTCGTTTTCCCGTTTCAAAGACAAAATACGAACGGAAGCTCAGAGAATTGCTTCTGAGAGCTCCCTAAGTAAAGATTTGCCAAAAGTAAAGATTTGCCAAAAATCGGACCCAATTGGGAAAAACAGCCTCGTTCGGCATCTTATATGTTGTGCCGCCCTGGGGGTCCGGTTGTACAGGCGGAGCCGTCTTGAGCTAAGCTAGCATAGTTTAGTGATCGGGTGTTCTCCCTCTAGAAGGCCTAACTGATTCCGGCGTTCAAGTAAAGATCTGTGTAAACCATAAGTTGTGTTGGCCTCGAAGGGTCGAAAAACGCTGGAATCGGTCTAGCGGTACGTCCTAAAGGTTAGGGCAAAGCGTCGCACCTAATTCGTTCGCATGTCTTTGACCAGTGGAGCCTGAGACTGGCGCAAGAGCATTGGGGGCTCTTAACCGACGCGCTCACGATCAGTTGAACATAGCGGATGCTGCCTCGCATAGAGGTTTCCCTTCGGGGTATAGCGTGAACCTTTTGCCTGGTTAAGAAACGGCGGGAGACAGGCAAGGGTCGAAGTGTTGGTCTGGAAGCGGGCAACCGATTTGAGCGCAAAGAATCAAAAGAAAGCGAGAAAGAAACGAACAGCGCTTGTGATTTGTCATAATGGCAAGCAGTTCTGGACAACGCAGGTAGAATTCTGGCAGTGGGTTAGGGACTGTGTTGTGGTGAAGTTGCAAGATCAACCACTCACCGGCGTCTTTCTACGTGAGAATGAGGAGCTGAAGGTTTTGAAGAATCATACTGTGCTCAACCTTGGTGCTCCCAATCACCTGCGCGAGGTTATTATGGCGCGGCATAACGCAAGAAAAACGCGGCGTACCCGCATGTTGGGAAGATGACAATTTCAGAGACACTCAATTTGCGGCGTCTGGGAAGATGATGTGAGGTAGCCATGAGAAGACTAAAAGATTCTTGGATGTGTTTGAATTTCTTGGGCAATGCCAGCGTATGCCGCTCTTGTGCATTGGTAGTTCTACTTTCCGTGTCAGGCGTCGTGGTAGCACAACATCCAACTGTAAGCACGCCGACGCCTGAACGGTCTCCGGCGGGGGCGACCTCTCCCGTGGAGACCACCTCTGTCACAACTCCCTCCACGGCGGATCGACAGTACCGGATCGGTCCAGGGGATGTGCTCGACGTTCGCGTTTTCAATCGCCCGCAATTGTCACACGACTCCATGCCCGTAACGAATGACGGCTTGATTCTCTTGCCTTTCATTGGCGAGATTCGAGCGGCGTGTTTGACAGCAGCCGAACTTGCTAAAGAGATCACTACGCGCCTACTGAAATACCAGAGAAACCCCCAGGTTTATGTCTCCGTTAGGCAATACAACTCACAGGTGGTGTCGATTATCGGGGCAGTTAATGTGCCATCGCGTTTTCAACTCCAGCGGCAGGTGCGGTTGCTAGAATTGCTGTCCCTTGCAAACGGCCCCACTGGGCGCGCCGGGCGCAGCATTCAGGTTCTTCATGCAGAAGCTCCCACCTCAATATGCGAAGAAACGCCTACTTCCAGCGATTTAAAGGACGAGGCACTAGCGGGCTTGAGCTCATACAATTTGAGTGAGACGCTAAAAGGCAGCCTGCAAGCAAATCCCTATTTACGGCCGGGCGACATTATCACAATTCCCGAAGCTGATCTGGCCTATATCATTGGTAATGTGTTTAAGCCAGGGCCTATAGCGCTCACTGAGCCAATCACAATCTCGCGAGCCATAGTCATGGCTGGTGGTACCGGGCGAGACACCGATAGCGGCAACGTGCGGATCATTAGGCAGGCAACTGGCAGTACGACGAAGACGCAGATTGTCGTTGACCTGAAGAAGGTTAAGAAAAACCAAGCAGAGGATGTTGTACTACTGGCAAACGATACGATAGAAGTGTCGACGGTGGGTGGTATCAGAGGCGCTTTTAAAGAGGTCCTCCGCACTATCGTTCCAACAGTTTCACAGCTTCCGCTGCGCGTCATCTACTGATGCTTTGCGGCCGGTGTGTTTGATATTCGCGGCCCAGCTTTTCTGCCCGCTCTTTACTTTGCGCATGCTAGCGCGCCCATTTTTCAGGGGAGATAATGAAAGACCGCCATCAACTAATTCAAAGCGCGTCGGAAAGCCGGTTGCCGGCCAGACGCACAGAGGCAAATTATCCTTCGCTACCTGCGATTGGCTATGGGGAGCCTGAGGATGTGAACGAGCTGCCTCTTCGTGAGTATTGGCGCGCGGTGCTCAAGCACCGGTGGCTAATAATCGGCATCACTCTCTTGGTTACAATGTTGACCGCCATCTATATGGCGCGTAAGCCCGATATCTATGAGGCTCGGGCACGGGTGCAGGTCAATCTCGAGAATAACCCAGCGTTCGGCGGTTCCAAAGAGGGGCCTGTTTTCATCAATAGCGGTGTCCCTGACCCTGCTTACTTCAGCTCTCAGCTTCAAATCCTAACCAGCTCTAGTCTCTTGCAGCGGGTCGTGAACACGCTGAATCTAGAGAATGATGTGGCGTTCATTAATCCGCAAAAGCTGTCGGCGCAGCAGAATCTGCTGCGAATGTTCGGCCTCGGTGGCAAGGTAGTAAGCGCCAAGAGCCAAAATGCTGAAGAGGCGCCGTTCCCCAGTTCAATCGCGCCAGCCACGCCGAAAGATAATCTGGCAGAGGCTAAACGTTTGGCGCCATATGTGGGGCTTCTTTACGGCGGGCTTGAGGTAAATCGGGTCAAGGACTCGCGCCTCATAGATGTTCGGTTCAAACACCTCGATCCTCGGGTTACTGCCAAGATCGTTAATACCTTGGCGGCTGTTTTTGTGCGCTCCAATGTGGAGACAAAGGCCGCTGCTAGCGAGGCGGCGGGTGATTTCATCCAGAGGCGCATTGCTGAATTGCAGCAACAGATCCGCTCAGACGAGAAGCAGCTGGCCGATTATGCTCAGAGCAATCGGATTATCTCGCTTGACCCCTCCGAGAACACGGTGGTTGCTCGGCTGGCTGGGCTTAATGCCGAACTGCTGGCCGCGGAGAACGACAGCAAGCTCGCAGAGGCGGAGTACAGGGTCAGCCTCGCGACCGACGCCGCTGAAGTATTAGCGACGAATAGTAGTTCTCGGACCGCCGCGGCTGAAGCGCAACTGGCCGGGCTGCGGCAGAAACGAGCGCAACTACTTGCCGAGAACACCGAAGAGTGGTGGGAGGTCAAAGAGGTCGATCAACAGATCGCAGAAATGGAGAAACAAATTAAGGAAGAACGCGTGAAGGCGATGACCACGTTCAAGACCAATCTCACGACGCGCTACCGTAAGGCGCAGGCGCGTGAGCAGGCGCTGCGTCAGTCCTTCAACAAACAACGCGAAGAGACAGTGACGCAGAACGTGGCAGCTATTAACTATCGTATTATGCAGCAGGAAATCGCGACCAAGAATAATCTTTTAAGCGGATTGCTGCAGCGCGCGAATGAGAACGTTATTGCGATAGCCGGGCTGACGGGAACACCAAACAATATTCATGTCCTCGACTACGCCCTTGTCCCCGGAGGGCCCGTCGAGCCCAACCGTTTGCCGAACGTCGGGGCGGCGTTCCTTCTCTCTCTTGCCTTTGGCGTCGGTCTCGCACTCTTCCTGAATTATCTGGATGACAGTGTGCACACAACAGGTGACGTGGAAAGGATTCTACGCCTGCCGGTGTTAGGCGCTATCCCTTTACTTGGGGGCTCAACGCGGCGCCGTCTCCTTCCAGTCGTAAGAGCTTTGCAGAAGAGAAACGAGAATGGGAACGGACGGCCGTTTCCGTTCCTAGCCAATGAGGATGCTAGTTCTCCGTTGGCTGAAGCTTATCGGCATTTACGCACCTCTGTGCTGATGTCAACTGCAGGCCACGTGCCTAAAACTATACTTGTAACATCAAGTCAGCCTGCCGAGGGCAAAACCACAACGGCCGTTAACACAGCGCTGGCCCTGGCGCAAACCGGCGCCCGGGTGCTCATTATCGACGCTGACATGCGCCATCCGTGCCTCAGTCGGATCTTTAATTTGAACAATGATGACGGCCTTAGTACTTACCTCTCGAGCGGAATGGGCGAGGCCGAACTGTTTGCGCTGATTGAAAAGAAGACTGAGGACGGTGGAGTCTGCGTGCTCACTTCAGGACCGGTGCCGCCAAATCCGGCAGAACTCCTCGGGTCAGAGCAGATGCGACGCTTACTCACATATGCAGAACCTCACTTCACCCACATTGTCATTGATTCGCCGCCGATCTCTCACTTTACCGATGGCGTGCTCGTCTCGTTATTAGTTGATGGCGTCTTGCTCGTCGTGCATAGCGGCAAGAGTTCGCGCGAAATTGTGCGGCATTCGCGAAACGTGTTGCAAGATGTCGGCGCAAAAATCTTCGGCGTAGTCTTGAACGGTGTGAACGACGGCTCCTCAGATTATTATTACTATTCGCGTTATAGCTAAGACAACATTCGTTGGGTCCTAATGGATCTTCGGCGCTTGGGTTCACATTGCCCGCCAGTAACTGCCCCACAATGATTGGGGAAGGGAATTCCACGGAATGAAGAGCAGTGAAGACCAAGGGATGAGAACAGAGGATGCCGGAGATTGCAGCGAGCAATGAGCTAGCCCAAAAAGCCTCTATCGAACTCCCCAGATCAAGTGTGCGCGAACCCCTCCGCGGACGTCTGGCGCGTTTGCTCGACGAAACAATCTTCTTCTCCCTGCTGACTCTCGTCGTGCTAATTGCGATCCCCTCTGGGAAGGAGGTGCTTTGGTGGGATGCGGTCTTTGAGTGCGCTGTTTTTGCGCTTGTGTTGATGTGGATCATCCACTGTTTTCTCAGTGGAGTGTGGCACGTCGGGGGAAAGAGTCTACTCGCGCCCTTGGTTGCCTTGATAATTTTCGCTTGTGTTCAGACTCTACCTTTGCCTAGCGCTAACACTATAGAAGGTATTGAAAGTGTGGCAGGGCGGGCGGTGAGCGCAGACCCTTATGAAACGCGGCTCTTTGTTTTCAGGCTATTCGCCCTGACTCTCGCTGGAGCGCTTCTGCTGCGCTTTACATCTAATCGGTCCCGCCTTCGCGCGCTCATCCACGTTGTTATTGGAGTCGGCGTGGCAAGCGCTCTCTTCGGCATCACGCGGCAGGCGATACAGAATGGCGAATGGAAATTAACTGTATATACGCACTACCGGGTATGGGTAGACTTACTGCATTTCAGGCTGGACGAGGGGTATAGACAGTTCGGCAATCGTATCCATTTCGCTTTTCTGATGGAGATGACGCTCGGCCTAGCGCTCGGCCTGATAGCCGGCGGAGGCGTGCGCCGGAATCGCCTGCCGGTCTATTTGGTAGCGGCGGCTATGGTATGGACAGCGCTCGTATTCACAACTTCGCGTGGCGCTATCCTCAGCATGCTTAGCCAACTGATCTTTATCGCTCTGGTCGTAACCGGCGCGCAACCTTCGCAAGAAGCTTGGTGGCCGACGAATCGCAGTCTAAGCTGGAAGTGGCGCATCAGCCGTTCGCTCATCACGCGCGCTGCTCTTGTTGCGTGTTTGGTGGTAGCGGTGGTCCTGAGCGTCATATGGGTGGGCGGCGACACCCTGGTAACCCGGCTGGAATCTGTTCCGGGCGAACTCAGCGTCGAGAGTACCCCCGAGCGGACGGGGGCGCGCCGCATTGAGATATGGCGTGCGACATGGCGATTAATTAGAGCCAATACAGTCGCCGGGGTCGGCTTTGGCGGTTACCGGGCCGCTATTCCCGAGTACCGGGATGCGTCGGGCGAGTGGACGCCGGAGCAAGCACATAACGATTATCTGGAGTTGCTGGCGAGTGGCGGCTTGATCGGGGCAGCGTTCGGAACATGGTTTCTCGTTGCGCTCATCAGGCTCGCTCGGGAGCGGCTGCGGACGACTGATTCTTATCGTCGTGCCACGTGTTTAGGCGGTCTGGCCGGACTCTTCGGCGTAGCCGTCCATAGCCTTTTCGACTATGGCCTGCATATCACCATTAATGCTTTTGTCTTCACCGTACTCATCGCGATAGCGGTGGTGAATGGCCGAGTCGAGAATAAGCACCTTAGCTAATCAACAGCACTCTATTTACTGGACATCCCCTAAAGTTGACTTCATCGTTTCCCCAAATCAACTACAGCACACTAGTTAGTCGCTACTACCCACCGCTCATAGCAGTCGCAATCGGCTTGCTCTGCCTCTGGGGAATGTGGAACGCTGGGCGTGCAGGAGTCGCACGGCTGTTCTCTATTTACCGAGGCTCGCCTGCTCTAACGAATAAGGTAGCCAATTTAAGCCCCTCCGATCCTGAGGTGCGTTTCGGTGACGCCCTTGCGCTGTGGCGTGCTGGGCAGCACGACGAGGCGATTAAGCACTTAGAGTGGGCCACCGCTTTGCGGCCACGCCACTACCATTTATGGCTAGAGCTTGGACGCATGCGCAGCCTAGCGGGTGATCAGCAGGGTGCGCTGGCGGCTTTTAGGGAGGCTCTGCGCCGTGCGCCCTACTATGCGCAACCCCGCTGGCAATTGGGAAACCTGCTGCTCAACATGAAACGTCGCGATGAAGCTTTCGCGGAACTGCGCCCGGCAGCCGCAAGCGATCCTAAACTTTTTCCGGCGATCATTGATTTGGCTTGGGATGCTTACGCCGGAGACGCCCGTGCGGTCAAGGAGGCTGTTCAACCACAAACCACCGCGACACAACTCGCCCTCGCCCGTTTCTTCGCCAATCAAGGAGAGACGATTGAAGCCGCGAATCTCTTTCACGCAGCTGGCGACGCGGCGGATCAGGATCGACACAGACTGCTTAAGGACCTCGTTGATGCCAAGCGTTTCAGCGAAAGCTATACGCTGTGGGCGAGCGGGCGTGATGATCGTAATGGCATGCCGCAAAGTGGCCTAGACGCTGTCACTGATGGCGGCTTCGAGACCGAGATTGATGCGGATGAGCCTGGATTTGGATGGCAACTCGCGCGCAATGTAGCGACCGTGCGCGCCTCTCGTGATAATAATGAGCCGGGTTCGGGCACACACAGTCTACGCGTTGACTGGAACGGTGCTTCTCATCCATGGACTTCAGTTGTGTCGCAACTCGTGTTAGTTGAACCGAAAATGCGCTACCGGCTAAGCTTCATGACGCGTACTGAAAAAGTAGTGACAGGGGGATTGCCTGTCGTCACTGTCATTGATGCTAACCGCGACGGGCAGACGTTGGCGCAAACTGAGCCGTTACCATCTGACACCAGCGGCTGGCAGAAACACACGGTAGAGTTGGTCATGTCAAACGAGACCCACGCCGTGCGCATCTCTATTCAGCGTCAAAGCTGTGCGAGTGAGCATTGTCCGATTTTTGGGCGCGTCTGGTTTGATGCTTTCTCGCTGCAGAAATTGTCATAGCTTTGCCTTGAGAGAATCTCGGCTCTCAGTTATGACCTTAATTGAAGCAATGTTAGAGAATTCCAGAGATTGAGCCAAATGAACAGCGCGACTACTATCACCAAAGTAAAAGCAAAAGTGCACGGACGGAGAGGTGCGCTCCCTTACTTAAGGATTGAGCCATCTACCGGGTGGGTCGGAATTAAACTGAGCGAGTTGTGGGCATACCGGGAGTTGCTTTATTTCCTCATCTGGCGTGACGTAAAAGTGCGCTATAAGCAGACTGTTCTAGGCGCGTCATGGGCTGTTATCCAGCCGCTTTTCACGATGCTGGTTTTCAGTTTATTTTTCGGCAAGCTGGCAAAAATGCCCTCGGACGGTATTCCCTATCCGATTTTCAGCTTTACCGCCCTTGTACCTTGGACCTTCTTCGCTCAAGGTTTAGGACAAACAACTGGCAGCATAGTCGGTAGCGCTAATCTGATTACGAAGGTCTATTTTCCCCGCTTAGTCATTCCCATTGCCTCTGTGCTTTCCGGGTTAGTGGATTTTATGATTGCCTTCGGCGTGCTCATCGTGATGATGCTTTACTATGGCATTTTGCCGACAATTAACACGCTTTGGCTGCCGTTGTTCCTGCTGCTGGCGTTGGTCACCTCATTAGGCGTTGGGCTATGGCTCTCAGTGCTGAATGTGGAATATCGTGATGTACGCTATGTATTGCCGTTTATTATTCAGTTCTGGATGTTTGCGACGCCGATTGCTTATCCGAGCAGCCTGCTCTCCGAGCCCTGGCGCACGGTTTATGGATTGAATCCGATGGTCGGAGTCGTCGAGGGCTTTCGCTGGGCGCTGCTGGGCGCTAACACCGCGCCGGGGCCAACCATTGCTGTCTCTGCGCTGGCAGCCCTCAGTATTCTGGTCGGTGGAGCATTCTACTTCCGGCGGATGGAAAAGAAGTTTGCAGATTTGGTGTAAACGATGGCAATGAACTTCAGGGGGAATTTCAATTCCTCTACCGTCAGCGACAACTCAGAAACTGGTGGTTGCTTGATTATCGGCGAAGTTGCCCAATCCCATGATGGCAGCTTAGGCCTGGCTCACGCGTTCATTGACGCTATCGCTGACGCAGGCGCTGACGCGATCAAATTTCAGACTCATATTGCCGCCGCCGAAAGCACGCCTGATGAGCCCTGGCGAGTAAAATTCAGTCCGCAGGACGCAACGCGCTACGATTACTGGAAGCGAATGGAGTTCACAGA
>JACCUI010000197.1 GCA_013811945.1 Pyrinomonadaceae bacterium
ATTCACATCTCGAACCTACAGATCAAGGGCGCGAATCCTGGAGTTGAGGGCGGTGTGCGCCAGACCGTCTCGCTCGGCAACTGCCACCGCTGCGGGGTTGAGAACCTGTGGCTCAACGGGACGGGGGTGATCGGCGTGCAGGCCGGCGGCAGTGCATTCGGTGGGAATTACGCCCAAAACGTGACGATCAAGAAAAACCTATTCACCCGCGTCGCAAGCCAGGCTGTTGCCGTCGTCAACGGCCGCGACGTGAAGATTGACGGCAACACTTTCAGGGATTCGGGGCGCTGTTGCCTGCAAGGCATGACCGCAATTGATCTTGAGCCAAACGACCCGCGCGATATCATCCGCAACATCGAGATCACAAATAATACCATCGACTCGACCAACTCCGGCTTCCTCCACGGCAACGGCATCCTCGTCCAGAACAGCGTGCGCTCGAGCGGATTTGGACCCGTGCTGGTCAAGGACAACACAGTCATCGGCGGCCCCCTTGTCCCGAACTTCGCGGGCTTTGTCGCAGCCGGCATTTACATAACCGCATACACCCAGGACGTGAGAGTCATGAACAACACCGTCCGCCGTGCCGCGCACAGCGGCATCCGACTGGAAAACTCCACGCGTAACTACGTCTCCGGCAACAAGCTGATTTCCACCGGCACAGGGGGCATCCTGGCATTCGAGGTCAACAACACCACCGACTCGCAAATCTTCGATAACGTCGTCCTCTTGGATCCGAACTCGCTCGGCACCGAGGTTATCCAGGAAGCCGGAACCTCCGCCCGCAATTCTTATAAAGGGAACTCCAATAGCAAAGGCCCGCTCGCCCCTAGCATCGTCCGACCCTAAGGCACCGGCGTAGTGGCTTCCGCTGGTGAAGGCTTCGAACTCAACCTCCTGGCAGAGGCCAGGAACGCTCGCGCGATTTCATTCTTAACAGAACGTTCCCAGACAATTAATGTCTATCTATCACTGACCCGGTTTGATTGAGTAGCTGTCAGGGGGTTTGTCATCCGTAATAGACGGTATTAAGTCCGCTAGGCGAAGGATTGAGGATAGCCCTGCGTTTTTTCACCGGCTCACTACAATTAGTGCGAAGTCAGTGAAGCGGGCGACTGCCGACGTCAATCTCAGATCTCAGAGATTTTAAATTTGAACTTAGAGTCGGCCGCCGACAGCCACCGAAGTGACGTGCGTTTACTTGGTACGGTGATTTTGTCAAAATACCTCGCGCCTATTCTTTTTACATGGATCCATAGGGACTGAACCCCTTTATGAAAAAAGCACTTATTACCGGTATCACCGGGCAAGACGGTTCTTATCTTGCCGAACTGTTGCTCGCCAAGGGTTATGAGGTGCACGGAATCATACGTCGCGCTTCGACCTTTAATACCGCCCGCATCGATCATTTATACAAAGATCCGCACGTCAACGGCGTGCGTCTCTTTTTGCACTACGGTGATACTGCTGACTCAAGCAATTTGCTAAGACTGATCTACAGCATTCAGCCTGACGAGATCTATCACCTGGCGGCGCAGAGTCACGTTCGAGTCAGTTTCGATATTCCCGAATATACAGCAGACGTGACGGGCCTTAGTACAATTCGTATCCTGGAAGCGATCCGCGAAGTTGGGATAAGAGCAAAGTTCTACCAGGCAAGCAGTTCAGAAATGTTTGGTAAGGTTCTAGAAGTGCCACAGCGCGAGACTACTCCCTTTTGCCCTCGCAGTCCGTACGGGGCTGCCAAATTATATGCCCACTGGATGACAGTTAATTATCGTGAGTCTTACGATATCTTTGCCTGCAGCGGCATTCTCTTTAACCATGAAAGCCCGCGCCGTGGCGAAACTTTTGTTACCCGGAAGATCACGCGAGCAGCGGCTCGGATCAAGGCTGGTCAGCAAGAGAGGCTCTACCTGGGAAATCTGGATGCGAAACGGGATTGGGGCTACGCCAGGGAGTACGTGGAGGCAATGTGGTTGATGCTGCAGCAAGATCGGGCTGAAGACTACGTCATCGCCACAGGCGAAACGCATTCGGTTGAAGAGTTTTTGAGTGAGGCCTTCTCGCACCTCGACTTGGATTGGCGAGACTACGTGGAGCTCGATCCTAAGTATCTAAGACCAACGGAGGTTGATCTGCTGATTGGCGATGCCAGCAAAGCTAAGCGCGAGCTCGGCTGGCAACCTAAGGTGACTTTTGCCGGACTTGTGCGGCTAATGGTCGATGCCGACGTCTCGCTGGTCGGTCAGGAGCAACCTGAAGCTTTCGGCGATACAGAACCAACCAAAGTGGCCTCGTCAGCGCAAAGAGACTGATCGTACGTTTTACTAAGTTTCGAAGATAATCAAGGCCAGGAACAATGGAAGAGTTCAAAAATGGCTTCCCCTATGAACGGGTCGTCGTTACAGGGGGAGCGGGTTTTCTCGGACGCTTTGTCGTTGCGCGGTTGCAGCAACATGGGAATCTCAACGTGTTTGCTCCGCGCAGAGCCGATTACGATCTGGTCAACGGTTCGGACACCAAGCGCCTCCTGACGGAGACTCGGCCAGATTTAGTCATCCATCTGGCGGCCGTGGTAGGGGGAATTGGCGCCAACCAAAAGCAGCCGGGGAGATTTTTCTACGAAAACTTGATGATGGGTGCTCAGCTCATCGAGCAGTCGCGTCTACACGGAGTAAAAAAATTGGTCGCTTTGGGTACGGTCTGCGCCTATCCCAAACTCACGGCCACGCCTTTTCGGGAAGAGGATCTATGGAACGGCTACCCCGAGAAAACAAACGCCCCGTATGGCCTTGCAAAGAAGATGATGCTGGTCCAGTCGCAAAGCTATCGACAGCAGTATGGCTTTAATACCATTTTCCTCTTGCCAGCGAATCTCTATGGGCCTGGTGACAACTTCAATCCGGAAACATCACACGTCATCCCGGCCTTGATTCGCAAATGCATAGAAGCCAGAGAGAGGGGTGCGGAATTCGTTGAGGCATGGGGGACTGGTCACGCCTCGCGTGAGTTTCTTTACGTAGCTGACTGCGCCGACGGCGTGCTGCGCGCGGCGGCTAGTTATAACGAGAGCGAACCAGTCAATCTCGGTACGGGGAGTGAGATTACGATCTCTGCGCTGGTACAACTGATCGGCAGGCTTACCCGGTTTGGAGGTGAAGTTCGTTGGCAGCATGATAAGCCTGACGGACAACCTCGGCGCCGGCTCGACGTTTCGCGGGCGTTCGAGAAATTTGGTTTCCAAGCGCAGATGCCGCTGGAGGAAGGTCTGCGGCGCACTGTCGAATGGTACGAAACTAGGCGCGCGACAAGTGACCGGAAAGATATCAGCCCAGAAACCAAAACCAATTTACAGAGTTCGCCAAAATCGTGATGCCCACTCACTTATCAGGCGGACTATTTTCAGCATTGCTGCTTAAGCTTCGGTGCTAATTCCAAAATGCACTATCACCTCATAGGAATTTGCGGGACGGCAATGGCCGCGTTGGCCGGGATGCTGCAAGCGACCGGGCATCGCGTCACCGGTTCAGATGAGAATGTCTACCCGCCCATGTCTACGATGCTTCAATCGCTCGGCATCCACGTGAGTCAAGGCTATGGCCCACAGCATCTGCGGCCCGCGCCCGATTGCGTAATCGTGGGGAATGCGATTCCGCGAGGGAATGCCGAGGTGGAAGAAACGCTGAAACTAAGGCTCGTCTATCGATCGCAGGCTGAAGTTGTCAAAGAGGAGTTTATTCGCGGCCTTCGCTCCCTGGTCGTAGCTGGCACTCACGGCAAAACTACGACTACGAGCATCGCAGCCTGGGTTCTGGACCAGGGGGGGCTGGATCCTACCTTTCTAATCGGCGGGGTCGCCCAGAACTTCGGTGTTAGTTTTAGAGTAACAAACAGTGAATACGTCCTAATTGAAGGGGATGAATACGATACTGCTTACTTCGATAAAGGCCCGAAGTTCATGCACTACCTGCCCGAAATCGGAATCGTCAACAATATCGAATTCGACCATGCCGATATCTATCCTGACTTGGCGGCGGTAAAACTTGCCTTTCGACGATTCATGAACCTGATCCCCACCAATGGCCGGCTGATTGCCGGCTGGGACAGCGCCGCCGTGCGTGAAGTTGTTGCCTCAATGGGTTCCCGACTCTTCACGCAACTCGAAACATTCGGAACAGGGGAAGATGCAAAATGGCAGATTCGCAATACAAACTATGCCAGCGACGTGTCCACCTTCACTGTGTTTCGCGAGGGTAAGCAGTGGGGCGAGTTTCAGACGCCGCTGATCGGCGAGTTTAATTTGCTCAACTGCCTCGCCGCAATTATCGCAGCAGACGCCTGGGATCTCGAACGTGATTCAATAGCGGCCGCGCTCAGAAGCTTTAAGAACGTGCGACGCCGCGCCGAAATTCGAGGGCAAGAGCGTGGCATAACTGTAATCGACGATTTCGCACATCATCCCACCGCAGTGCGGGAAACTCTGCGCGCGTTGCACAACAGGTATCCAAAGCGACGTTTGTTTGCAGTCTTTGAGCCTCGTTCGTGGTCGTCGCGACTAGCCGTGTTCCAGGACCAGTATGCGCGGGCCTTCGAGACCGCCGACTACGTGTTTATTGCAAATGTTTTTGACAGCCGGAAGGTCACTGAAAAAGGACGCGCGCTTGATACTGACCAGCTAATTGCGGATATTTCGAAACTCGATAGGCCGGCGTTTGCCTTGTCAGGGGCGGACGAAATAATCGAGCAACTAATTCCGGAGCTGCGCGAGGGTGATGTCGTCGCTATCATGTCTAACGGTGGTTTTGACGGTATTCACGAGAAACTCCTCAGTGCCCTAAAAATCACGAGCTAATCGTTACCGGCGCACTTACTTACTCCCCGCACGTGGGTTGTCCTCAGCTTCCGGTTCGACCACCAGCAAGGGCCGCGACAGACCGTTCGCACCTTTGCCCTGTTCCGGGGCCATTTCGACGCGCGAAGTAAGCACCCGACGGATGGGCTTAGGCAACAATTTGGCGGTCAACTGGGCCATTCCCTCGATGAGTTCGACCACGTCTCCGCCGCCCTTCCAGTGTTCCCGCACGACCCGCGCATCGGTACGATCCATAAGCCGTAGAAGGGTGGCAGCAATCAGATAGGCATCATCTATCTGGCCCACGAAGGGGATCACGTCCGGGATCAAATCCAGGGGAATTATCGCGTATATAACCGCGCCGGCAACCAGGGCTCTTTCGGTTGTAGGAACTCGAGAGTCAGTCATCAGACGGGCGCATAACAGGATCATGTTGGGAATGAACATCAGAAGATTTTTCATTCTCAGGCGTGCTTGAAGGGCTGACATTATTTTCTCCCAAACTTAGAAGTATCGGTGGCTGCCAAAAAGAGTTTGAGTCGATTTCTAACTTATCACGACTCGGACTCGACTCAAACCGGCGCTAGTGCAGCTGGTCGCGACGCCACCGGAGTTGAATCAACGTCAGAACCGAGGAGCGGTAGCCTGGGCAACTCAACTAGCGCCAGAGGCGCGGGTTGAGTGATCCCCGGTCGCTACCGCTCATCGGTTCTGACGCTGAGTGGACATAACTGCAATGAGAGTGGATCGCGGAATGAGTGTGCCGTCGCATACACTTGTTCTCTCATGCCGAGTTGGTTAGACTCCCACCTTCGGTTTTCGCTCTGATCCGTGCTCATCCGCGTGAATCCGCGGCTAAGGATTTATCGGATCAACTTCATCTTATGGACGTACTCGAACAAATCCGGCAGCGTGCCGCCGGAAATCCGCAACACATTGTCCTGCCAGAAGGGAACGACCCGCGTACTGTGGTGGCGGCTTCTGAATGCTCTCGAAATGGCATTGCGCGAATCACACTGCTGGGAGATGAGTCCACTATCCGCGAGACGGCGGGACGCGAGCGTGCCGATCTCAGTGGTGTTGAAGTTATAGATCACAAACGAGCGCCTGACTTCGATAAAATGGCGTCCTATTTTCACGAACTGCGGCGCGCTAAAGGCCTGATGTCTGATGAAGCTCGTACCATGCTCGCAGATGCTCTTTACTACGGGAATCTGATGGTGCGACTCGGCAAAGCTGATGGCTCAGTAGCCGGAGCCACAAACACCACCTCCCACACCGTGCGTGCCGCGCTTCATTGCATCGGCGTTCGATCTGGATTCAAGTTGGTATCGAGTTTTTTTCTGATGGCGCTCGGTGACACTACCTTCGGACATAATGGCGCTATGATCTTTGCCGATTGCGGCGTGGTCATTGAGCCCACCTCCGCCGAACTCGCCGAGATTGCGGTGACTTCAGCGGATTCTTGCCGCGCGCTACTCGGAACTGAACCACGTGTGGCCATGCTCTCGTTTTCAACCAAGGGCAGCGCCAAACATCGGTTATTAGACAAAGTGGTGGAGGCCACCAGAACCGCGAAAGCCAGGGCGCCGGAACTGATCATCGATGGTGAGTTGCAGGCCGATGCGGCGTTGGTGCCGTCTGTTTCGAATTCAAAGGCCCCCAGTTCCAGCTTAGCAGGCCGAGCTAACGTTCTAATCTTTCCAGACCTTCAATCCGGCAACATAGCCTACAAACTCACCGAGCGATTGGCGGGCGCAACGGCTATTGGGCCGATTCTTCAAGGACTGGACAAACCGGCCAACGACCTCTCCCGAGGATGCAAGGCGGCCGACATTGTGAATGCGGTGGCCATCACCGCGGTACAGTCTCAGGCACGAAAATCCTCGACTTGAGGATTTAGGGCAACACCCCGGTGCCCCTTTTCTGCATCAAAGCTCCGATTTCCCATTCTGTAGGTAGGGCTAGATGCTTTGATATATCCCCGAGCGACGCTAATTATTCTCCTCGTTTTTGTTCTAGGGACTTCTGCGTTCGCCCAGGCCACGCGCCAACCCTCATCTTCACCTTCTCCTACTCCCTCCAACGAGGAACAAGAGCCGGTCAAAGTCTTTACCGAAGAAGTGCGCTTACCCGTCATCGCTCTCGATCAGTATGGGCACTACGATCCCACGCTCGACGTTGATGACATACTCGTTCTTGAAGATGGGGTGGCCCAGCTAATCAGGAGTATTCGTCATCTTCCAGCAAACGTTCTATTGGTTCTGGATATGGGTGGTGAAGTAGGCGGGCTGGGAGGGATGTCAAAACGCACCGGCCTGACGCGCGACGTTGCCATCCAACTACTTAACAATCTTCAAGACGGCAGTCAGGTCGCAGTTATGCAATTCAGCAACTCGGTAGAGGTGATTCAGCCCTGGACCAGAGACAAGCTAGCAGTTCTTAAGATACTTAAAACAAGGCTGTCTTCAGGCAAGCGTTCGCGGTTCTCAGATGCGGTAGCGGCGGCGGCCCGCCAACTCGGAGACCGGCCCGAAGGAAGCCGTCATGTTGTTTTCATAACTGACGGAGTCGACACTCCAGGCGGAAAAACTGAACGCGCGGAAGCTATCAAGCGGCTGTCCGCGGCTCGAGCCACGGTTCATATCATTAGCTACACGGAATTCGTGCTGCAAAAGAAAGAAGCTAGGTCCTCTTCGGTCTCAGGAGGCCAGCTCCCGCCAGCCTCTGACCCGATCACCGCGACTGACCCAACCTTGCCGCCCGGGACAACTCGAAACCCGTCTTTTGGTGTAAGCATAAGATTCGATCCGGCAATGCGACGGCAGCGCAAGGCATACGAAGCCGATATCAAAAAAAGCCAGCAGATCCTCACAGCCGTAGCGGAAGAATCTGGTGGCCGCATCTTTCTACCCAAGTCGAGTCAGGAAATGATTGCTCAAGCCGCAGAGGCCGCGCGCGAAATCGGCGCGGAATATGTGGTCACTTATCGACCGAAGCGGTCGCTAACTTCGTCCACCAAAGGTGAATACCGCCGAATCGAAGTCGCTTCTCGCAGAGTAGGACTGAGTCTGCGTTCGCGACGAGGGTACGTGGTACCAGACCGGAATGAATGAGAGAGAGTGATTTAAAGCGGGAGGCGTTTTGGTTTATTGAGATATGGAGAAAACTCAGCCGCGGATTTACCAGAAAACGCGATCTGAATAAGAACGGATGACTAATTAGCAAATAAACTGCATTTAGCCCGACCCGCGAAATCCGCGGCCCTTCCTGCTTACGAGACTACAGCCTCCAGGCGAGATTCCAGCATTTCCACCATCCGCCGCAAGTCGAACTCGTCTTTCTTTGGGAGCAACGACTGTCTGTGCAATTCATCCCAGTCGTCTGGCGGAACGCGATGAAATGCTTCGACGACCCTCGGATCAAACTGCCTTCCAGCCCAGTCGTCTAATTCCCGCGCGGCTTCCCGATAAGACTTGCCGCGTCGATAGACACGATCGCTCGTAATTGCGTCAAAGGCATCGGCAACTGCGAAGATGCGAGCACAAACATCTACATCTTCTTCGCATAGCCCAAGCGGATAGCCCGACCCATCCCATTTCTCATGATGTTGCGCCACAACTCGGGCCGCCCCTTCGAGAAATTCGATGCCGCGTAGTATTTGCTGGCCGTGCACCGGATGCTCGCGCATTTTCACCCACTCCTCTTCAGTGAGCTTTCCAGGCTTGCGCAAGATCGAGTCCGGCACGCCAATCTTACCGATGTCGTGCAGCAGCGAGCCAAACTCCAACGCTTTCATCTTCTCGCTGGCTAGCCCGTACTCTCTACCCAAACGTAAACTGTAGGTTACGACTCGTTCCGAGTGGCCATGTGTCTCTGAGTCTCGCGTCTCCAGCGCTGAGGTCAAGGCCTTTAATGTTGAGCGATACGCGTCTTCCAGTGAGTTGAGGGCCCGGTCAAGTTCCGCAGTGCGTTGTTCTACTAACTCTTCCAGGTGATCATCGTGGCGCTGTTTAGCTTCAATGAGTTCGTAGTGCTCGAGTGCTCGCTTTACAACTGCCTCGACCTGACGGAGATCAAAAGGTTTCATCAAGTAGTCGAAGGCGCCCAGTCGTAATGCTCCGATCGCACTTTCGACCGTTTGCATGCCGCTGATCATTACTACGACCGTGTTAGGTGAAATACTCTTAACGAACGGAAGCATTTCTAGTCCGCTCATTCCAGGCATGGTGATATCGCTGATGACGAGGTGAAAGTCGCTCTCAGCCATCCGCGCCAGCGCGTCTTCCGCCGAACTCACCTTCTGGCAGTCGTGTTCAACGCTGAGCAGATCGCTTAGAAGTTCAGTTATCTCATGTTCGTCGTCGACGATGAGGATTCGTGACTTCAAATCAGACATTTTTCTAACTCCTGAATTTGCAGAATGCAGGGGGATACAATCCAATCGCTAAAATCTACTGCCTAGTTGGAGGAACGAATTGCGGCGTAATTGATTACTCTGGAAGAGATCCTGCGCCGCAGGGGCAAGCTCAGGAATTCTACAGATTTTGTTGGCCCATGGCAAACATGTTTTTGCCTTGGACGAAAGTCGTTTAAATTGAGGAATTTAGCGCTAGTATGAGGTGCATAAGGACGGAAGGCGCATCCGCTGCGAGAAACTGCGGACGCGCGCCTTCCTGGCCTATCTGGTCTATAAAGGAGAACTCTTAGTAGCGAGCTGAGCGTCTGCGCTTGCGAATTCCGTAGGTATAAACGGCGGCACCTCCGCCCCCCGCCGCGGCTCCAATGGCTGCGCCCTTCCCGCCACCGGCGATTCCGCCAACGATTGCACCTACTCCCGCACCCCCTGCGGTTGTCAACTTATCCCGATGCTTCTGCCAGAAGCTTCGACCGTGCTTGTGTCCGTCCCCGACACAAGCGGAATGGGTGTGCGTGACTCTGCTGTGGCTGTGCCTCAATCTCCCGCAGGTCCGGGCCGACGCAGGTACGGCAATAAGCGCTAACATAGTAAACATTAACAAAAGACCAAGTGTCTTCTTCATAGTCTTCTTCCCTTTCAAGCAAGTTTTTTTGGCGGGAGAGCGTGTATCTGGGAGATATAAGGGGGGGGCCTCGTGATCATTTTAGTCTTAAGTCTGTAGCTTGTCGAGCAGCGTGGCTGCGGAGGGGTTTGTCGGCCTGGTTGCGCCTCAAAGCACCAGGCATTATTATCTCCCCACGCGACGCCGGAGTGGCGAAATTGGTATACGCACCAGACTCAAAATCTGGCGAGGTCAAACTCATGTCGGTTCGAGTCCGACCTCCGGCACCATCCTCTTTTACCCTCTATAAAATTGGACTTGATATCGTTTAGGATTCTAATTAGGAAATGTAGGCAATATGCGTTTATTGGGCCTACTCCGCAGCTTCAGTTTGCCCAACCCCATCGTCAAGTTCCGCCGCCATGACGCCGGTCTCGAGTCCTGAGATGGTCCCGACACGGTCTAGTGTAATTGTCGTTGGCCAGATCCCAATGCCAAACCGGTCGGTGATCGTGCCTACAGGATCCGGCAGCGTAACGAAGTCGAACCCCAGCTGGTTTTTTAGGGCCTCCGCCTCTCGCTCGTCAGCACCGTCGACGACAACGACCACTACGGGTCCTGGCTCGCCCTCCCTCTGTTCATATTTAGAGGTGAGAGCTCGCAGCTGAGCGTGCGAAGACGCAGAGTCTTTCTGAACAAAGGCGACTATTGATTCACTGCCGCCCAAACGGCCAAAAGGTGGCGGCGGGCAGGGAGATTCAACCAGCTCAAAAAAACCTGGATGTAGTGCTGTCGACGAAATCTGCCTGCCGATCTCGGGACTCTGGCGAAACTCCACCGGAGATACGTCCGGGGATCGACGGAGATGGCTGTCAAGCGCTTCGGTGAGATGCTCCGGACTGATATGACCCTGATGCGTCCAGGTCACCGTGCCCTCGGGGCTGATGAGACCCCAGGCCGGGCCAGCTGTTCCACTTCGAAGGGAGAGTGAACGCGACCAGCCGCCGCGCACATCTTCGTTGACCAGCGCGGCGATGCCGAGCTCTCGCGCAAACTCCTCCACCATAGCCATCAGGCGGGGACCGGCGGCGGCCAACAGGCCTTCCCGGAAGAGCACGAGCAAAGCGAGTCCGGCGTCGTACCGCCCGCACGCCTCCAATCCGCCTTTGAGAGCTGACGCCGTCTCTTCATCCCAGGCTTCCTCGACATAGAGCAACAGCGTATTGGCCATCCGGGTCGCGTCCGATGCGACTCCAGCCCTGACCAGCGAGAGTTCAGGGAAGGGCACACGCTTTGAAAGCTCGGGCATGTCGCGAAGGAATAGTCGTCCTCCCTGATCCAGTGCATCGGAAATATTCAAGCCGAACCGGGTGCAGCGCTTCGTGCTCTCAACTGCTACAAGCTGGCCAGTTACTGAATCGACACGTACTCCCTTGATCTTGAGACAAACGGTGCCCCACCCGTCCAAACCGGGCAACGGCATCTGGAGGTCAAGTGCCATTCCCCAGCGCCCGACCCTGCCCCCCGGCCGGCGCAGCAGGAAGCGATCATCATATGTCGCTTTTCCCGGCTTGCCAGATCCCGTCCAGGTCCACGACCACTCGAACTTGTCTATACGCCCACCGGGAATCCAGCTCTCGAGCGCGCTGTGTCCATCCTGCTGCACTGTCTTTTTAAATTTCACCATCAGCCCGTGTCGCGACTCGAGCCCTATCCAGCCGCGAAGGACGATGCCGTCTTTCACGAACTGCGCCTGGTCGAGACCGAGGGTTGCTTGATCGTCAAGGGTCTGCAGCTGTTCGGACAACTCTTGCGTCCGCGTCGTCATCCCGTCGAGCGTGGGCTGCGCCTGTGCGCAAGCGGCCGTCACGATAGGCCCAACCGCTTTGACCACTGCGTCCCGCACAGCACTCGCAACCTCGCCGCTGCCGAGACCACTCGAGTGGACTTTCACACCTGGAGAACCCGGCGACAGCCACAGGCGCCCGGCACCTGAATCGAAGTACAAGAAGATGTTCTCTTCCACATCGAAAGTCGCGTTGGCCAGAATCGATCGAGTGGTCGCCCACCCGCTCACCTTTATGTTGAACACGGCGTATGAGCCGTGAGCCTGCCACGCCACTTTGGGTGGATGCAGTCCTGCATGGTACACGGTGTCGATGTCCGGCGCGGGCCACGGTGTCGAGACGTGGACTTTCACGGTCTTGCTGAACGTCTTGATGGCGTCCAACGCGGGGTTCACGATTGACATGATGTAACCGACGTCTATAGCTACGGCCAGGTCCGCGCCTTCCAGCAGAAGATTGTTAACGCTCGCAATATTGCCAGCAGGCTCTCCGCTGAGTCCTATAGGAGTAACAACGGCCGACCCGCCAATCGGCGCGTTCAAGCTACGCAGCAACCCACGCCTGAAACGGTTTGAAACCGGGTGCGGCGTGGCTTCGAATCGCGTTGCCAACAAACCAGCAATCTGCTTGGTAATCTTCGCCATATTGGCTGCGTCTACAACCGCGGTATCGACTGGGAGAATGGATATCCCGCCGCCGAGAACGCTTTCGTCCTCCTGCGCCGTGCCCTCAAAGCGGACCGAGTCTCTCACGACCCTAATCCAGAGGTAGTCGGCCGCGCGCTTGGCCCACCCGCGGCAGGCGGGGTCGATATCCCGGATTCGGTACTCGGCTCGCACAGTTCCGTGGATGAAGGTGGGCAGCGGCGATGTGCCGGGATCGGGTCTATACCAGGCGCGGATTCCGACCTCGAGGATGAAGCGATCGGTGACGCCATGAATCAGTTCGACGTGGGGAACGGAAACCTGGACGTCCGCGCTTCCGCGGACGCCGTCGATCGCGCGGTTGTCGCCGACCCGCATCCGCACGCTGTGCGGAAAGCTCGGCAGGTTGGGCTTAGCGGAGGCGTTCTGATGCATGCTCGCCAGTAGGCGGTTGATTGTAGCGCCGCTGACTTGAAGTACAGCTTCGAAGTCTCCGGTCAAAGGATTCGGCATTCCGCACCTCCTAATTTATTTTATTAATGTCGACGTGGTTCTCGATTTCCTCTTGCGTGAGCGCCTTACTGTGGAGAACCACTTCCTGAACCAGGCACAGCATTGGTTGGGTCGGCTTCAGAGGATCATTCACCGGGTCGTTGCTTCCGTTCGCTACGCCGATGAGCAGCGGCGCGTGCTCCGGCAGCGAGTAGAAGCCCACCGTTCCGATTCCCGTGACTTTGCCATCCACATAGAGCACTACCTTCTTGTTCGGACCGACGGCGCCATCCTTCTGAACGGTGACCGCGATATGTGTCTTCCCGTCGCGAGTGACGAGCGGCCGCGACTGAAACACATTGGTGGTGCTCGGCCAAATACGCATCTGCCAGCGGTTCTCTTCATCCGCAAATACACGGAACCCGTGGAAGGCTTTCGTCGTTGTGAGGTCGAAAGGCATATCGTAAAACCCTCCCGCGCTGAAGAGCGTATGCTCGAAGTCAACGACGTTCTGACCCCACCGGATATCTACCCACGCCTCGAGTGTGAACTCTGGCGTGTACAGGTTCTTCTTGTACGCCACAAGAACATAGGCGCCGTTAAAAAAACGACACATCGTAGTTGGATCTGTGACGATGAGTGCTTTCTGCCCGGTCAGAAAGCTGCCCGGTGCACCCTCAGAACCTGGCACCGGTGGAATCCCAAACCCCTCCTTGTACTGACCGTTTTGAAACCCCTTTTCGTCCTTCGCCTCCACAGCTCCTGCCGCGTCTATGAGCCTCCAGTAGGCAATGACGTTCGCACTGCTAGGCTTGACGTTGGTGTTCTTCACTGGTCCAGGGTTGTTGGGCTCGCCCATGATGTAGTCGCGGTACCGCGGCGGCGGCGGCGGATCCGCCCCCTCGAAGTCACTGCAACCTACAAACCGGAAGAGAAGCACGATTAGCAGCACTACCAGCGGAGTCAAGACGAATGCCCAGTAGGTCATATCATGTATCCTTTTCTATCGATTGATGTCGAAGTGGTGGATTCACCGCAAAACAGAATGAGTTTCAAGGGAACGCCCGCCACCACGCGATGGCAAATGCTACTAGCGAACTCGTGACGAACCCCGCTGAGATCGCCTGAGGAAGGTTGATGCCACCGCCCCGATCTCGCTTATCGCGCGCGGACTCCAAGACGATTCGACCTGCTCCGTAGGCACCCACGCTATACAGAAACAGCGCCCCTTGGAACGGCAAGCGGCCCCAAGAGATCAACGCGCCCGCAAGCACCGCCGTACCCCATGCGCTCTCCAGAATCTGTGTTGGAATCCTTCGACTCCACCTGCCCCGGTGGTCCGGTAGATTGAGTCCGAACCATCCGGATGTGGGCCGGCCGGCGCAACATCCGCTCAACAAACATCCGACACGAGTGACCATCAAGCCGATTAGCAAAGTGAAGGACGCCACGTCCCAGAATGCACCAAACGGAATTTCTAACAACACGAGTAGTGGGAGGGAGACTGGTAAGGCGAGGAGGAGCCCGCCGTACATCGACGCACCTCCATCGGAAAACCGCCAGATTCGACGAGGGTACACCCGATACCTGGCCCAATTTGTGATGACGAATAATAACCTTGAGCCTAGCAGCGCCGCAAGCAGCAGGAGCAACGTCGCGCCCAGCGTCCGTGCGATATCGAGCCGGATTGAGAGCGTTGCAAAGAGTTGCGCGTAGATTCCAAAGACGATCCCGAGATACAGCATCACGGGATAGCTGTGGATCGATACGTTGCCCCAGTGAAGAAGAACGCGGCGCATCAAGACCTCCTTGAGCGTTATCACATCGGCCGACCGGCCCGGCTGCAGAAACGCGGGCTACATGTAAAGCGCGCCTGTCACCCCTCCCACAATGATCGCAGTATCCGCGATGTTGAAGACGGGCCAGAACCCGAAGTCGATGAAGTCGACGACGCCACCACGCCACAGCTTGTCCATGAGATTGCCGCCGGCCCCTCCAAGAGCCATGCCCAGCGCCACCTGCGCCGTCGCGCCTTGAAAGAATGGTCCGAACTGAACGAGAGCGACGAAAAGAATGACCTCGGCGGCCCACAGCGTGAACAATGTCCCGCGGCCTGCGAGAAAACCGTCACACCGCAGATTCAGCACTCTACGAAACGCAATCCACCCGAACGACTTCGCTTGCCCCTCGCGGAGCCGGGAAAGAATGAACACTTTGCTGACCTGGTCTAGACCAATCAACAAGATCGCTGAGACTAGAAGTGTGATCGCGGGCATTTGAACTCGAATAATGCGCAGCGGTCATTATCGCGCCAGAGAAGTCGTTGTCAAGCTGTAGTACGCGGCGGCTTCCAGCTTCCAAAGGAGCTCGCGGTGACTGAATTTGCGGATCGCTGTCTGAGCGATTACACCTGAAGATAATTGCGTGAAGGTGCGACGTAAACGAGACAAGCATCAGCTGATGTTGTTTGGGGAGAGCGCCAATCAGGCTGAGGGCACAGGTTAGCACCGCGCGGCGCGTGGTTTTCTGGCTATCCGCAAAGGCATTGGATAAGAGGAAGGTAATTAAGGGTGGCGCGTTTCAATCCTATGATCTCCGTAAGACCTACCCTAGCAGATTGATTGATATCCACTGGGTATATTGAAAGTGTGTGGGCGGCTCGCGCCGAGTCAATCCTTACAATCCTTTTTCCGCGTCAAGATGTGAGATAATCGCTGCTCCAATAAATACTGCAGGTTTCGAAGATGGGAGGGCGGGACCCTATGAATAACTGGAAGAAGTACTGGATTAAGGCAGCCGCGTTCTTTTTTGTTGCGTGTTCCCTGCCCGGCTTCGTGGTGGCGCAGGACCGTGCGATCATACTTGCTGGACCAAAACTCTCGCGGGTTGTGCCCCCGGGATTTTATTTTCAGGGTCTTAGTGCGCAACCCAGATGCGCAACTCAGCGGCGGCGCGTTGGGGGAGAGACCGTCACGTGATTGCCGGACTTGTCGATACATCCGGATATGCTGCCGACGTGCGCGCCAAGTATGAGGGCTTTCTGATCACTGACTAATGATAATTAGCAATAAACCGAAACGCCTCTACGTTAGCTCCTTTAAACCCCTCGTTTTGTTTTTGATGCTGACACCCTACGCTCTCATAGCTCAAACACAGCCGAAGAGACCCGAGTCGCAACAGCCGATGGGCGGCTCTTCAACTGGCGCGCCGGCCACCTACACATCAAGACGAACAGTGGGGATTACAGATCCTAAGGCCCCGGTCGTTTTCGAAGACGTAACCGGCAAAACGGCCCTATCAAATTTCAAGCACATTTCAGGCGGAGTCAATAAGGATTACATCTTTGAGACACCATCGGGCGGCGTCGCCATATTCGATTATGACGGCGACGGGCTGCCAGACGTTTACCTGCTTAATGGATCCACGGTCGCTGCCATGCGGGGAAAAGAGAAAGCGCCGCGCGCTGCGCTCTACCGGAATCTCGGTAATTGGAAGTTTGAAGATGTCACCGAAAAAGCACGCGTAGAAAATGAGCGCTGGGGATTTGGAGTTGCTGTGGGCGATTACGATAACGACGGGCGAGCTGACATGTATGTAAGCAACTTCGGGGTGTCGCGTCTCTATCGCAACAACGGGGATAGCACATTCACGGACGTTGCGGAAAAACTCGGTGTGGCACGCAAGGGCTGGAGTACTGGACCTACCTGGGGTGATTACGACGCAGACGGACGTCTCGACCTATTCGTCCCCGGATATGTTCAGATCGACCTTGACGACCTGCCTCCCAATCCCTCCGATGCCGCGAAGCCAGGCGGCGCGGGACAAAACTTCTGTCAGTTTCGCGGGGTCCCAGTGATGTGTGGTCCACGCGGTTTGCCCGGCGAAGGAGACACACTCTATAGGCAGAAGCCGGATGGCAGCTTTGAAGATGTAAGTATTAAGGCAGGTGTTAATGATCCCCAGAAGTATTACGGCTTCACTGCGGCATTCGTCCACGTCGACGACGATAAGCTGCTCGACTTGATCGTTGTGAACGACTCTACCCCGAAGCAGCTGTACATGAATAAAGGTGACGGTACATTTGAGGAAGTAGGATATCCGTCCGGCGTGGCCCTGAATGAAAACGGCCGCGAGCAGGCTGGCATGGGTTTGGCTATTGGGGATTACGACAATGACGGCCGCGTTGATTTCCACATCACGAATTTCTCCGACGACTCGAATGTCCTCTATCACAACGACGGCGAAGCAAATTTTACTGATGTGACATTTCAGGCCGGTCTCGGCGAATCGACCATCCCTTTTCTTGGTTGGGGGACGAGCTTTATCGACTTTGATAACGATGGCTGGTTGGATCTTTTTGTGGTGAATGGGCACGTCTATCCCTTAGTCGATTCGAACCAGTGGGGAACAAGCTACTCTCAACAGGCGCTCCTGTTCCGCAATCTCAAGAATGGCAAGTTTGAACGTATCGGCGCACCGCCAGGAAGCGCCCTCGCCAGTTCGTGGCCCGGCCGAGGTCTGGCGATTGGAGATCTGGATAGCGATGGCCGTCCCGATTTGGTAATCAATAATCTCGATTCGAAGCCGGCGCTGTTGCGCAACGTTGCCGCGCCGGCAGGTCATTGGCTCGACTTGCGATTGGTGGGAGATGTGGGCAGAAAGACTCCCAAAGATGCTGTTGGTAGCGTGGCCTACGTAACGACAGGAAAGCTTCGCCAGCGTGTAGACGTGGTTAGCGGCGCGGTTTATTGCTCACAGAATGACATGACCTTACATTTCGGACTGGGTGCCGCTACCAAGGTCGACAAGCTGGAGATCAAGTGGTCTGATGGCACCGTGGAAACTTTCAATGTTCCTGCCATCGACAAATCCATGACCATTACTCAGGGGAAGAACGTCAGCAAGTGATAACCAATTTTCTTGTTAATGCGGAACTGACCAGTAAAAACAATTGACGGCCCAGAGTATTCAGTATATCTATCCTTTTACTTTTTAGGTCAGCCACGATTAATCTGTATTACAAAACTAGTTCAGTTTGACAACAAACTGTTCATTCTATATCTCGGCACTATCTATATCTCGGCACTATCGGTAAACTAAAGCTACGCTTTTAGTCGCAGCACTTAGTTAATTATGCCCGGCCCGAGCCGTCTGCTTTGGCAGTTATCTTCCGTCAGAACCTATATAGATACTACTCTCTCCCGCAAGCCGGGCATGAGTGCACCTTCATCTTGTTGACTGCACGAGGACCAGCCATGAAAAAGTCACGACTTCCGCGCAAACCTCTCTTTGTGACGCTTGTGATATTGATTTCGGCGACCGTGGCGCTGGCGCAAAGCAACAAAGGCACTATCGTCGGAACCCCGATGCTGATAGACCGGTAAGT
>JACCUI010000028.1 GCA_013811945.1 Pyrinomonadaceae bacterium
AATCCGAAGTTGTGCGGGTGTTTACTGATCTCATACAAACCGATGTCATGGTTTTCGACAAGCAGGGGCGTTTCGCCGACGGTTTGCGCCGGGAAGATTTCGAGCTGCGCATCGATGGAAAAGTGAAGCCGATCGAATTCTTCGAGCGGATCTCAGTCGGAAGTGTCAACGAAGAAACCCAACTCTCAGCCGCTCGGGGAACTTTATCTGCAAACAAGACCAGTCCGCTGGGGGCGGTGCCGCTGGATCGTGGTCGGACGGTTTTCTTCTACCTGGATGACCTGCATCTTGGATTGGGTAGCCTCGCGGCGACTCGGAAAGCGATGACTGACTTCATCGAGAAGGAGATGAATCAGAACGACGAAGCCGCAATCACTTCGGCCAGCGGTCAGATCGGTTTCCTGCAACAGCTCACCGATAACAAAACGGTGCTGCGCGCTGCGCTGCAACGGGTCAACCCTCGTCCTTATTCAGTTCGAGATTCTGACCGACCGGCTATGACGGAGTATCACGCGCTGCTCATTGACGGGTATGATCGAGACGTAACCAACTATTTCATAGAGCAGATCCTCAAGGACAACCCCGGCATACCTCCTCAAACGGCTGAGAATATGGTCCGGACGCGCGCAACGTCAATTTTACAGCAGGCCTCAAACATTACCCGTATTACACTTTCTGGCCTTGAGGAGCTGGTCAAGACTTCCAGCAAATTACCGGGGCGCAAACTGGTCTTTTTCTTCTCGGACGGCTTTTTTTTGGACAGCCGCAATTCCAACTCCATGGACAGAGTACGGAAGATAACCAGCGACGCCGCGCGAAACGGGGTGGTGATCTATTCCCTGGACGCGCGGGGCCTGGTCGCCAGCTTATCTGATGTCAGTGTTGAATCAGCTTTCGATGTTACAGGACGGCTCGATCGCGCTACACAAGGTGAGTTGAGGGCCACCCAGGACGGGATGCACGCACTGGCCCGCGACACAGGAGGCAGACCGATCTTTGGGACCAACGCGCTGGGAGTCGGGCTGGCGCGCGCCCTGCAGGAAACTTCTGTTTATTACCTCCTCGCCTGGAGGCCGAATCGGGAAGCTCAGGATGGCAAGTTTCGCCGTATTGAAGTCAAGCTATTAGAAAAGCCGGAATTGACGGCGCGAGTACGCCGTGGATTTTATGACGGAGAACCAGCGCCCGTTGAGAGCAAGGCAAAGAACGCAAGACCTACGGTAAAAACGCCGGAAGTCCAATTGCGCGAGGCCCTGGGAACCGCATATCCAGATCGCGGCATTCCTATAGCGTTGAACCTAAATTATGTTCTCACGCCGGAAAAGAGGATGTTGCTTTCAACTTCATTGAAAATCGCGGCAGAGTCTCTTTCGTTTAGTCCCGAGAACGGAAAGCAGATGGCAGCGGTGCAAATCCTTGGCTTGTTCTTGAACGACCGGGGCCAGCCTGGTGCACGCTTCGCAGAACGGCTGACCGCGACTACCTTATCCGAGAGTTCAGTGAAGGGTTCGGACGCGAGCGTTGCCTACTTGTTTCCTGTCTTTCTCGGACCGGGACTGTATCAAGTGCGTGTTGCCGCACGTGATGAGAAGAGCGGACGAACCGGCAGTGCTAACGGCTGGGTTGAGATCCCTGATCTTTCAAGGGACAAACTCACACTAAGTAGTGTGATAATTGGGCGGCATGCATTCACTCCCACCACGAATTCTTCAAGCAACGGGCAACCAACGTCCGAGCAGGTCGATTTGAGTATCGACCATCAGTATCAACGAGACTCTGTACTCCGTTTTCTCTTCTTCGTATACAACGCGGCCCGAGCGCCGGCAGACTCACACCCGGACGTAGCTACTCAAGTGCAAATCCTGCGCGACAACCAGCCGGTCATAACAACCGCACTAAAAAAGATAACGACTGCAGGCGTAGATCTTGATCGGCTCCCTTACGCCGCCGACCTTTCCCTGTCGGGTTTACCAGCGGGGCAGTATGTGTTGCAAGTCACAGCGGTGGACCGCGTCTCAAAAACCAGTGCCTCGCAACAGAGCCGATTCTTAATTCAATAACGCATTGCGGAGAGCTAGCTGGTTGCTAACAAAGCGGTGACCACTAGAAGCAGTAAAACGATCCACAAAATCACGCGTGTTTGAAGCGATTTCGTGTGTTTTCGTGGATCGTGTTACTTTTCATCAGGCCGCAAGGGGTCAAGACCAGGGTTTTTGAAGCCTCCCTATCTGCGACCGATACCCGCTTCAATCATGACTCCCTGGAAACCTACTAGAGAACAGATCCTTGAAGCTGAGCGCAAGACTGTTCGCGACGTGATTGCCCCTGACCTGCGCGTTCTTTTCAGCGGCATCAATCCCGGACTCTACACCGCAGCTGTGGGCCATCACTTTGCGCGCCCGGGTAATCGCTTCTGGAGGGCGCTGCACGACGCTGAATTTACAGAACGGTTATTGTCTCCATTTTCAGAGCACGAGTTGCTGAAAAGTGGTTACGGCGTCACTAATATCGTTGCGCGCGCCACGGCCAGAGCAGATCTCTTAACTAAAGAAGAAATACTTCAGGGTGGCAAACGGTTAAGAACTAAGGTGCGGCGCTATCGTCCGCAGATTCTGGCGATCCTTGGTCTCGGGGCTTACCGTCTAGCTTTCAAGCAGCCAAGAGCGGACGTGGGCCGCCAGGAGTGTAAGATCGGCGACACGATCGTCTGGGTCCTGCCCAATCCGAGCGGCTTGAATGCGCACTACCAGCAGAACGACTTGGCGCGTCTCTTTCGCGAACTGAAAGCCGAAGTGTCATGGTAATAAGACCGGCTGTCAGTAATGTACCTTTAAACGTGCTGTCCACTCGCTACCTCGGAACAATCCTTCCCTACGAACGATAAACAAATCGGCCACCAGTGAACACGGATGCGCACGGCTACCGCTGAAATGAAGATTGTTGTTACCTCCGGGTAGGATCTGTTGTTGTTCTTCTGCCCTTCTTTCTGATCCCTGATTATCCGTTTTTATCCCAGCCCATTCCGCTCCAACGCCTGTGTCAGTGACCGTTTTGCATCAGAGGCGGCGAGAAGTCCCTCCCTTAAGAGGACATTCTAGTCCGCGCGAGAATCTGCGACTCAGAGATAGGACAGCCACCAATTCTTCCGGCGCCGCTTCACCCCCGCAAACCATTTACACAGTGGGTAGAGCAGGATGACGCCCACAATCCAGCAGCCGTAGACGACAGCCAGGTTGAAACCACTGCCCGGAGCGGGTGGACCGGGGAATCCGTTCTGAGTGCTAAACATCCACTTAATTGGTTTGCCTGCGGCGAGGTGCACGAGTACCGAAATGAAGTGGGCCGTCGGCCATTGCAAGAGATAGAAGAAAAGCGGCACGCCACCAAACGTAATGAAGGCCTTTCGGAACTTGCCAACCAGAGACTGTCGACCAGGTTCTGGTTCTGCGGACGCATTCTGGTTCGATTCAAACCACGCCAACGCGAACATCGCAGGTCCAAGGGTCATCAGTAGAAACAACAGCGAGGGCGGATACTTGGTCGTGTTTACAAATGAGAGAACGGTAAATACTGCAGAGCTCTGCGAGGCCCAGTGAGAAGGATCGCCATACAGATTAATAACCCTGAGAATGATGAAGAGCGCGGTCGCTACACTTCCCATGATCAGCAATATTCGCCGCCGTCGCTGAGCATCCAGTTGGTAAAGCGCGCCGAACGCGTAGCCGGCAGCCATTACTCCAACCCAGGGGATTAGCGGGTAAATCACGGCCACCACCGGGCTGGGAAATCCGACCACAGGAAACGCCTCAAACGGTTGGTGCAATATGAAATATAGCTTCGCCAAGTAGCTTGGAACCGGACTATCCGGACCCTGCCAACCGCCAGGCACCTTATAACGATCCAGCAAGTTATGAAGGGCAATCATCCCAATTCCAAAGGCAGCTACAACGCGGAGCGGCAAGTGGATCAATGCAGCCAGTAGAATCATGGAGACGCCAATAACCCAGATCACTTGCATGACGCCCAGGAATTCATAGTCCACGTTAAAGAAAACGCTTGTGCGCACCACGGTAAACTCGAGCAAAATCAGCCAGAGTCCGCGTGTGATCAAAAAGCGCGATAAGTTACTCTTGCTCTTGCCGCGAATCAATTGCAAATAAGTGCCCGTACCCGCCAGGAATACAAACACTGGCGCGCAGAAATGTGTAATCCAGCGGGTGAAGAAAAGCGCCACGTTGGTCCGGGACAGGTCTGTGGGATCGAAACCCTGCAGGACGTCGCGATGTACAAAGTCGCGCGTATGATCGAGCATCATGATCACCATTACGATGCCGCGCAGCAGATCAATGGAATCTATGCGTGTGCGCTGCTGGTTGATGTGCCCAGCTCGAGCGTTGCCCACTACGGGCGGAATCATTTCGTGCGTAGAGGGTTGGGGCGAATAGTCTGTTGACATCACGTTTCCACGACAGCAGGGGTCTGGGGATTCTGCCGTTTCGTTGGGGTTAGCGCAAGAGTGGCGGTCGCTCTTGAGTGCGGCAGGAGCCGACGTTGTTACTTAGAGGTCAAGCGCTAGCCTATGCGCAACTCTAAGCTGCAACCTAAGAGATTGAACTCTGAACTTCCTAATCCATTGAACCATGCGGCAGGCGCGGAGCACTTGATTCTTGCTTCAAGATTATGTAGAGGTCTCCATAACTTCGGCATTGCTCTCTCCGAATGCCGCACGATCGATGGGAGCTAAATCATCAACCGCTCTTAGCTGCAACTTGTGAGCCGAAACGATCAATTGATGTCAAATCGTAATGAAAAGATGGTGATCCGTACACTCTCGTTTCAAAGTATTCTTTGAGAGTACGGCCGACGATCGCGCAGCGAAGATCAGTGCATCACAACAAGACAATTTAACGATCTAATAGCTGGCGATCGTTTCGTCTAACACCTGGGAGCACAAAAAGAGCCTTTGTTTCACAACATGAAACAGCGCCTCGTTTTATTTGACACTCTAACCTAAAGCTCAATTTGCAAAGCTGAGATGATCGGAGAGAAAGAGAGCAGTTCTTCAACGGCCTCATCGCTGAGCGGAGCGTCGGTTTCAATCAGCGCGAGAGCTTCGCCTCCACGCTCGCGACGACCAAGATGAAAGCGACTAATGTTAACGCCACGTTCACCCAGGATTGTGCCGACACGACCGATGACACCGGGTACGTCCTGGTTTCGCATCACCAGCATGTAACCCTGAGGTATCGCCTCAATATGGAATCCATTCAGTTCTGTGATTCGACCTTGACGTGCCTGTTCACCATATCCAAAAAGTGTTCCCGAGAGGCTTTGCTCGCTAGCGCTGGATACTACATGAGTGCGAATAGCCGGGACCGAGTCGATTGCTGAACGGAGGTAAGTGGTGTTGATTGTAATGCCACGCTCCTCGGCAATTAAAAATGCATTTACTGCATTTACGCGCGCGCTAACGTCTCGCAATAATCCGGCAAGAAACGATCTCGTAACCGGGGCGGCGTTCAAGTTTACAATCTCACCGGCATATTCAATCCTGACTTCCCTGACCGCTCCATCAACCAATTGTGCTTGAAACCGACCCAGGCTTTGAGCAAGTTCGATGTAAGGCTGCAACGCGTTTAGTTCCTTCGCACCCAGCGCAGGAATATTCACTGCACCCCGCAGAGCACCGCTGAGGAGGTAATCGCGCATCTGTTCAGCTACTGTGAAAGCGACGCCTTCCTGAGCTTCGGCCGTTGATGCGCCAAGATGAGGGGTAGCGATTACTTCATCGAGGGCCAGGAGAGGATGGTCAGGCGGAGGCGGCTCTTCGGTGAAAACGTCTAGTGCAGCGCCCGCCACAAGGCCCGACTTGATCGCGTCTACTAGCGCGGCCTCATCAACCAGCCCGCCGCGTGCACAGTTGATTATCCGAACCCCCTTCTTCATCTTGGAGAACCCATCCGAGCCGACAATTGAACGCGTCTCGGCTGTTAGGGGTGTGTGCACCGTAAGAAAATCCGAGCGCGCGAAAACGTCATCCAGCGGCGCCACTTCGATGTCTAGATCACGCGCTTGTTCGGGAGCAATGAACGGGTCATAAGCGACGATGTTCATTCCGAACGCGCGTGCGCGACTACTAACGGCGCGACCGATGCGGCCCAGACCAATGATACCGAGCGTCTTACCCTGTAGTTCCACGCCAATAAAACTCTTTCGCTCCCATTTACCCGAGCGCAAGCTGCTATTCGCCTGAGGTACTCGGCGGGCCAGGGCGACAAGTAGCGCCATGGTGTGTTCGGCAGTGGTGATGGTGTTACCGTCCGGTGCATTCATGACCACAATCCCGCGCGCTGTGGCTGCCGGCACATCTATATTGTCCACCCCCACTCCCGCCCTTCCGACGACTCGTAGATCTGGCGCCTCAGCCATCACATCGGCAGTCACTTTTGTTTCGCTTCTAACGATCAGACCTTCGCACCCGTCCAGGGCGGCGATCAGCTGAGCCGAAGAGAGCTTTGTCTTCTTCTCCAGTAAAAAACCGGCAATCAGAAGCGGCTGGAGGCCGCTGTCGCTTACGTCGTCGGCGATTAATATTTTTCTCTGGCTCATGATTTCACGAATTATAGCGGTTTTTATTTCTGGATGCTCCTGGGCAAGGTAGTGATAAACTTGCCGCGCTTTACAAATCAATGATGAGTGTGCAGATTATCCGGGCTCATCCATACAACCACTAGTCTGAGGGAGACAGTTTAACGTGATTACCACTGTCTGTTTGAATAGCACCTCCAGGACGTTTACTGAGAATTGCCGTTCAGCTGACATCAGCGAGCTGCGTCTGGCGGATGGCAACATTATCTGGGCCGACGTCAGCGATCCGACGAGCCGCGATTTTGAGGAGCTGGCGGAAGAGTTCGGATTCCATCATCTTTCGATTGAAGACTGTCGAAACGCGCACCAGCGGCCCAAGGTCGAAGAATACGCCGGCTACTATTTTATCGTGCTCTATGAGGCTCAACTAGCAGGAGCAACCGACCGTCTTGAGTTACGCGAACTTAATATCTTTCTCGGCAAGAACTACCTCGTCACAGTGCACAGTCGTCCCATTCGGGCCATCGAAACCTCAAAGCGACTTTGGCATGAATGGACGGATCGGGCAGAGCAAGGTTCAGGTCTGCTCGCCTATCTTTTGATCGACGCAATCGTTGACGACTATCTGCCCCTCCTGGATATTGTCAGCGAACGCATGGACGAGCTTGAAGATTCAATCTTCGGCGAATGGAGAGCCGAGGTTATCGAGGACATTTTCAGTATCAAGAAAAAATTGCTGTATCTGCGTCGCTCCATAACGCCGCTGCGCGACGTCTTCAATACGATGCTAAGACGCGAGCAACCGATCTTCCCGCGGGAAACGCACGTCTATTTCCAGGACGTGTTCGACCATCTCATTCGGGTAGCCGATACCATTGACTCTCTGCGCGATATGCTTAGTTCCACCATGGATGCCTATCTCTCCGTTTCCGGCAATCGCATGAATAAGATTATGAAACGGCTCACTTCGGTCTCAACGATCCTGATGTCCGTCACTCTGGTCGCCGGAATCTACGGGATGAACTTTGATTTCATGCCCGAATTGAAGTGGCGTTTCGGCTACGTCTTCGCGCTTCTTTCCATGGTGGGAGTGGGATTGTCGCTGTATGTCTACTTGAAGAAGGTGAAATGGATATAAAAAAGCTCGCGCTCCACAGGAGTTCACGAAGAAAAGCCAGAAAGGCCGACACTGCTCAGCTTGCCGCCCAGCTTGCGCCGCTTGAAGAGCGGGCAAAGCCTGCCGCTGTAAAGCAGGTCGGAATAGATTCTCCCTCCGGGAATGGCCAGGCAGATTCGGACTTTGGGGAGATTATAGTGGACAAAGACACTTCCCATGTCCCGATGGATATGATGGAAGGGGGAGGTGAAAAGAGATTGTTGGGAGTTGAGCCTGTCGTTCTCGTGATCCTGGGCTTAATGCTTACCTTCATCGCCTTCATCGCTTGGCAAATTTCGCAAATGCCGGCGAAGTAGTCTCAAATAGTTCAGAGTTCAAGTAGTTTAGAGTTCAAACTTTGTTTGTGTATTCGGAAACTGAGCAAGCTGAAGCTTGAACTCTGAACTACTAGATCGGCCCTGCGTCTTTGATCCCATCTGGCTCGTCGAGCATCCCATCAGGCGACGGAACTGATGTTTTGTCCGACGGCGTGGCAGGCGTGGAATCAGAAACCTTTTCGCTGTCTTCCAGATCGCTCACTGTCTTATCAGTAGTTGCCTCGGATAACCGATCCTGTGAGGTCTTTGCGTCACGTTTTTCTGGAGACTTTGACTTCGTTGTACCTGAGTTTCCCATGTTTTTCCCCCTTTTAGTTTATTACGAAAAAGCCAACTGCAATTATGATCGAGGTCGCAACAGCGGCGTAAGCTCCTGCGACTATATCGTCGGCCATAATCCCCAATCCTGATTCCAGACCTTCAAGCCGTCGAGCAGGGTAAGGCTTGATGATATCGAACAAACGAAATAGCAGGAATGCGGCAAGGATACTCATCCAGCCAGGGTCATGCCTCGGCACCAATGGCAAGAGGGCAATCAATTGCCCCGCGACCTCATCAATAACCACCTTGCCTGGATCTTTTCGCCCCAACAACTTTTCTGTACGTGAAGCGGCCCAGATGCCCACGAGGGTGATCAACGTAATCAGGACGAGTTGGGCCGCCATGAAAATAGGCCATGGCAGGAACCTCACGAAACTGTTTTGAGGGAAGAACAGTTGGATAAACCGGAACGCCGAGTACTGCAACAGCAGGTAAATTCCTACACCGACAATTGAGCCCCACGTCCCGGGAGCGATGGGCAGATAACCAACGCCGCAGGTTCCGAGGGCTAGGGCGAGATAGTCCTTAGCAGAACGCTCGGTCCGCGGCAATGTCACGACCGTGTCGGCAGTAACAACCGCCCGATTCAATTCATCACTCGATTCTTTGATCGCCATTGGGGTAATAGACTTTGTTTTCAGTCAGTCGGTTCGTGCGACTATCCTGGTCTTCATGCGTAAGAGCACAAAGGGTGTGTCTCATGATCCTGACCACATCAACGCCGCCTCAATACGGAACCGAGTAGCTTTGCTCGTCTGCGACGCGCAGATAACGAGATGAAACTTGCAAATAGCCTGCTTAAGCAGTGCCAACCTTAAGCATGTTTCTAAGAAGAGCGGTAGCGACCGGATGCTGGCACTCAACTGTTGTTGAAAACACGTCGTAGCGCTCGTTGAATCCCGCCTCCGGTCGATCGGGATAGAAACTGAGCGCACAGCACCTTAGGAAGAGAGTGACCAGCTCCGCCGCTTTCGCCGTGGGGAGTGGGTTCCTAGTTCCTCCTTAGCCTGTGTTTCCCAGAGCCCCCCTAT
>JACCUI010000042.1 GCA_013811945.1 Pyrinomonadaceae bacterium
CCAACCAAAAGTCATAGCCATTGAAGTTTGAGTCGGGCAAATCGTTTGGGTTCCGACGCAGGTAACCGAAGTACTGCATGAGCACAAACGCTTTGTTGAACTCGTTGCGCGCCAGGTCAGTGTCCTCTGCCACGGCCCGCAAGACCTGCGCCCGATTCTTTGCGCCCGAAGCGAGCTCGCTGACGAATTGATTGCGTTCCGATGGCGACAAAGCGCCGCCAGCATTTTGGTTAAGCGCGTCAACGAACTGAGCCGCCGTCAGTGTTTGTGGATAGCCGGCGGTGAAGCGTGCCCGCGTCACATACTCAGCGGCGAAGGCCCTCTTATTGTTTTCTAACACCTGCTCCCAACCCGTTTGCCCCACTATCACGCCCAGGCCGATCCGATTTGTGTCCGGAATAAACTCGCTGATCCTCAGTGGGACAGGAGCGCCCGGCAAGTTGCCATAGGCAGTTTTGTAAATTCGGTACACCAGATATCCGGTCTCCTGAAACTCAATTGACAGGAAGAAGGCCGCGGAGACATTAGTGCGCTTGAGGTCAATGCATTGCGAGTCTGTGCCGCAGGAAGCAATCTGATTGGCCCAGAATGAGAGGCCACTTGCATCCGGCTCGCGATTGAGGAAGTCGAGATACTGTTGGCGCACAAAAAAGTTGGACGAACGCTCAATGGGATTAGGCTGGGGCAAGCCAAAAGCCAGACCCGAGAGAGCTGGACCGATGGAACTGTCGGCTTCAGTAAAGATTTCGCCATCGTTCAAGAATCCATTCAGGTATGGGTCGGGGAACGCGTCAATTCGCGGAGTGCCTCCGTTGCCGCCGGAACCGTCGTCCAAGCCACTGGCATCTTCAATAACATAGACATTTCCCAGGCCCGTGACCGCCAGCCCGTGAAGGAAAAGATTGTTATCGACTGAAAGACCTTCCACGACGACCTCATCTCGATCCGGTCGCCCGTCACCGTTGTCGTCGTAAAGAGCCAGCAGCACTGTGTCATTCCCGGAAGAGTGTGAGAAGACTACGCCGAGGGAGTTGACGGCAATGTCCAGGGGCTCGTCATTCGCAAACGGGTACGAATAGTAAGGGGCAGCATCGAGAGTGTCGGGCAGGCCATCGGCGTTGGTGTCGCGAATGATTCGCAACTCATTGGAATTGAAATCCGCGACCAGGAGATCGTTATTTGGCAGCAGCGCCAGGGCGTTGGCGTTGTAAAGGCGATCATCGCCAACACGCACCAGCTCGACCGACCGCGAGTTATCAAAACCTCCGGTGCCCGGATCCCTCACCAACAGTACGATTCCCGCCGAAGGCTCGTTGGCTGGATCGTTCGGATCAGACGAGTTGTAGTAGCCGCTGGAAGATACCACTACGAATTCACGGCCCGCACGCGACCTCCCGGCGACCACTGCCGCGGCCGAAGGAAGTTGAAAATCAATCTGGAGGTTGTAAGTATTGGACGTATCGACGCGGTAATCGCCATTAGTATCTAATGCGACCACCACCACCCCAACTGGAGTGTTGTTGAGCGTGGCTGCATAGACTTCGTATCGAGCGCCCGACTGGCCCACAGCGACGTCGAACGCGCCCCCTGCAGAATCGAAAGTAGTCCGCTCGTCTGCCACTAAGTCGCTGTTTCTATCTACGAACTGTTCCACTGTTCCAGCATCAGAGGTCAGGCTCAGTTGTGATGTATGCAGCACGCGATTCAGCGGCGTGCCGGGGAGAATTGCAGTTACTGCGGGGAAGGCTGCTGATGAAGATGCGCGAGCCGCACGGGTTGATAGAAAGAGAGAGCTTGATTTACGCCCCAGGTGACGAGGTCGCACTTCCACACTCCGTTGAGCTCTTGAGGGCGCATAACCGCCCATCCGCCCCGCTCGAGTGAATATATCCGGCCGCGCTCCAAGAGCTCGGCGCATGTCTGGTTTTAGTTTTGGTTCCAGCGTCTGAGCACTGCCGACCACGGCGAACAGAAATGCGCTTAATATCAAAGCTGCGAGGAATCCTAAAAAGTAAATCGATAATCGCAAGATCTTCATTGCGCCCCCTATTTCCTGAGTCGCTTGTTCACCTTTAGTTCCAATCTACGGAGTTGCCGCTGAAAGGTTGGAAGCCTTTGGAGAGTGTCAAAAGTCGACTTAAATTACGCTGAAAGCGTTCACTAATTGGAGCCCAGGGTTGCTTCAACCCTGGACTTTGGTTCCCTATAAAATCCAACTCTGAAAGAGTTCGCGAGTCGGGCTGTTGCGCGTGATCTGGCCTTTGGCCAACACCTTCGGCGTTATGATTCTTTGGATATGTGTAGACCCAGGGTTGAAGCAACCCTGGGCTCGAATTAGCGAACGCTTTCAGCGTTATTTGTACCGACTCTTGACACGGCGCTGGGCGCATGGCTTCGGTGTTCACAGCTCGTGTCTGCTGCGGGAAATGGGCGGCCGCACACGCGCGGGTGCAGAAGGTTCTGAACGCGCCGGAGGATCTGGACGCTGCGCAGGCTCAGAGCGCTGGGGCGCGGGTTCAGAACGCTGCGGTTCCGGGTCAGAGCGTTGGGGCGTCGGCTCGGACCGTTGTTGCTCAGGCTCAGCACGTTGGGGCGGTGGATCTGATCGCGGCGGAGGATCATTACGCGGAGCCGGTTCATAACGCTGCGGCCTTTCCTCATGTGGCTCGGGAGCAGAGTGAGAAGGTGGTGGCTCATAACTGCGCGCAGGCGGATCCGGACGTGGCGCGGGGGTCTCGGTGCGCTCCCGTCGTTCCGGTCGCCCAGATCGCTCGGGGCGATCCATGTCCACCGGCTGCCGGTTCCTTTCCGGGCGTGCGGGCAGCTCATTTCGTTCACGCCGATCTGTTCTCTCGGGCCGCGGACGATCCGCAGGGGGTTCAATTTCCGATGCCGGCGGTCTGATGGGAGCAGTTGGCGGTCGTCGTTCTCGGGACGAATCGTTGATGTCCGGGGTATCTGAGTTTAACGGGCGCTCCCGTTGCGGATAGGTACGCGCCGGCCGCGCAGGTCGATCAGCAGTGTTGTCGGTTGCTTCTCGTCCGTCCGGTGGTTGATCAGGTCGATCCACCGGAATGCGCCCCGGACGAGCTGGTCGCACCACCGCGCCTGTAGGTCGAGCTTCGGAATGATCTGGAGTGGCGTTATCCGCCGAAACCACTGTCCTCGGCTCCCGCCCGTTGAGGATGCGGGTACGGCGCAAGTCGTTGTCGAGCGAAACACCGGGCGTGCGTGCCGCAGCGCCAGTTGGTCTATCAGTAATGCCTACACTCGGAGCCACTCGGGCCGGTCGGGCAGTAATCATACGACCGCTGTGGTCTTCTGAGGCCGCACCACCTGGCCCACCGCCGGTCACCCGCGCCGGCCTCAAAGGAAGATCTCCCCGCACCGGTTCCGCGCTTATCACACGACGCGCTAGTGCCTGATCTGCGGTTTGAAATCGGCCGCCCGCGCCGCCGAAGTCTGCGGCCCTCGCGATGGTTATCGCGCGCAAGTGTGCAGGATTAACGCGGCGGAGGTTAGCAAGCTCTCTCTCCCGCATCGGCGTTAGCCGATCGCGGTCGCGGTAATGACGCGATCGCGGATCGCGGTGGTGGTATGAAAGCGGATACCAGGAGATGTGGTTCCCAAAGTTTATGTGAAAGGCTACAAGTGCCGGACGCCACCAGCTGCGATGCCGGTAATACTGACTGCGTGGACACCAGGCCCAATAATTGTTGTGATAGACCCAACGACCGTAGTGATAAGGAGCCCAGCCCCACGGTTCATATCCAACCCAGGTCCAGCCGTAGGGCGGACACCAGGTCCAATCACCATGGCGATACGGCGCCCAATCAGGGTAGTGGTTAATAACCGTCAGGTGCGGCCGCCAGATCCAGCCATAGTCATTAACGTGGGCCCAGGTCCCGTAGGCGTCTAAGTCTTCCGCGCCCCAAACGTAATTGTCGTAATACTTATTGTCGTAGCGCATGCGTTGCGCCAGATATCGTTCTCGGTCGTCGATCCAACTGTCCCATGAATCCCTGGGCCCGGCTGCGAGTAATTCCCAGTCGCCGGCGTCCACTCCCTGGAAGATCAGTTCGGCAGTACGACCATCGCGCAAAGTGAATCCTGACGTTTCAGAGTAGATACGCGCTCGCCCGCCATCGCGCGCCGTCAGCCGTACGCGGCCATCTCGAGCCACGTCGATGCGGTACAAGCCTTTCTTCTCGGCTGCCATGGTTGTTTTGGGGGCATCAATTTCAAAGTACTCGCGGTCGCTGTCAAACTTTGCCAGGCGAACTGAAGCAGCACCTTCGACAACGCTAAGGGCTACACCTTCATCACGCAGAGTGACGATCCGCAGGATTGAATTTGATTCAAGACGCACGAAGTTACGCGCATCGATCTGAATCTCCAGCCGGGATTCGCGGTCGGTCGACACTGTGTCGCCTTCTACAAGCGGAAAATTAAGGCGAGCCCGCTCCCAATCGCCATTACCATTACGTTTGAGACTTACCTCGCCTTCTATCAAGCTGATGCGGACGACGCGCGCTTTCTCGTCATATTCATCAGCATAATCATCTTCCGCGTGAACCGAATAGGCGGTCGCGAATAGCATCAGTAAAAGAGATAGAATTGTGGGGTGCAGAGATCGTCGGGTAGAACGCATGGCTACGCTCCTTATTGTTTGTGTGTACCCGGAACCGTCGTCGCGCGCTTGGAGAGTCGACCTGACCGCGCACTGGCGAAGAGTTAAGCTCGCTAATCAAATTCTTATCGTTTAGCTAGGCTCAATCGATTGCTGACTGAAGAGCAAAGCCTGTGCCCGATCAGAAAGAATTATTCGCGAGTCTGTAACTTTGAGGTTTCTCAAAGAGTTCTCTGTGCGCTCCGCGCTCGCATGGTGATAGATCCTATCAAGGAGAGCCGCAGAGACACTGAGAAAGTCGGCAGGAGCAGGAGGGAGCACAGGGTCAGTCTGTTGAACTTGAGACACCCAGATCAGGATTCCACCGCGGATGACGATCTTTTAGCCCGCTTCACTACGATTGTTGGTAGTAGTGACAGGATAGTATGCGAGATGGTGCGGCGTCGATACTATATCGTGTGAGGTATTGGACTCCGTGAATAAGTGAACGGTCACCGCGAGCGATAGCGAGCGTCAACATGCCTGAAAAGCATGAAGTTAATAGCCGGGGGCAACGCCCGGTCAAGGGAACGTTTCAGTCCGACCCTGAAAGGGTTGCAGTTTTACTTGGCTCCACCACACAGGTTGAAGCTCGGTTTGGGACGGTGCGACCCTTTCAGAATCTGGAGCTCTAACAATTTTCCGGAGGCCTTGCCCCTGGCTATTAACTTCGTCCCTTTCAGGGACATGGGAACTCACTCAGCCGAGTCGCTTCAAATCGGCCTCGGCCGCAACGTATCTGAAGCTTGTCCACTGGTCTCCATTAACCATCTGCCGAAAGATTTTGCGGGCCTCATCGCGGCGCCCGTTGTGGAGGTACCAGTTGCCAATACCGTATAGGATGCTAATTGAACCCACCGATCCGTCCTGTTTCAAGGTCTCTGCCAGGAGGTCTTCGGGTGGGATCTTTCCTTTGTACATTAGCAGCAACCGGTAATAACCGTGGTTTTCAATGATCTCCATCCCTTCGCGGATTGGCTCCAGCACTTTGGTTGCGTCGCCGGCGCGATTCATTCTTCTCAGCGTCATATAGAGCCAGTGACTCGTGGCGACGAGTGCATCAGGATTCTTCGAAACCTTAAGGCACTCGCGATAACTCTTCACCGCGCTGATTCTGACCCCTTAGGTAATATGAGAGACCCAGGTGATACCAGATATTGAAGTGCAGCGTGCTGGTGGGGATGTTGCGCAAATTCGGCTGGCCGTCTGGTTCTACTTCATCCGGCTTCCCTTTGATCAGTTTTGCGGCTTTCTCGAAATCCCTGATCGCCAGATCGAACTCGCGGAGGGTAATGTAGCGATGTCCGCGGTGGCGATGAAACCGGGCATCCCAGGGAAACTTCTTTATCCCTTCGCTATAGACTTCAATCGCGTCACTAAAGCGACCCAGATATGCGAGCCGGCGTCCCAGCCAAATTCTCGCGCCGGAATCATTTGGTTTGACTTCAAAACGCCGGCGCGCTGCGTCAAGCTGCGCTTCCATTTCTTTTCTTGTTTCTGCTGAAATCTCAGGAGCTGGTCGATTGACGAATTCGGCCGGAGGCTTTTTATCCTGGGCGTTCCCGGCTTCGGTCGTCAGGACCAAAGCAGAGGTGGTTAACGCAATCAGCAGGGTGGCGATTCTTAGTGAGTGGTTGATAGTGTCCGTAAGAGAAATGATACAAGGAGCGCCGGAGGCGCGGAAGAAGATAACCAGGGGCCAAGCGCTCGGCGCGTCGCCCCTGGATTACCTCAATAACACGACCTCCCGGAAAGGGCGTAAACCTCGCGGTGCTTGGATTTCTGGAGATGTTGAAACTGTAGCGCGATGAATACAACAAAACGACCTGTTTGTTCGCCTTGATCCAGGGGCTGCGCGCAAAGCCGCTTAGCCCTGGCTACCCTCTGCCGCGCCTCCAGCGCTAGTCGAGTTTCAAAAAATCTAATGCGGCTCACAACCTGCAGCGCTTGTATGATAGTTCCATACGTGTGTCAATAGTCCGGCAGCTCGCGCATGACTTCCCGAATACCTGCAAACATCTCTGAGATCTCATTCGACGTGATCATCATAGGCGCGGGCATCAATGGCGCAGGGATCGCGCGTGATGCGGCGATGCGCGGATTGCAGGTGCTCGTGCTCGACAAAGGTGACGTTGGCGGCGGCACCAGCAGCTGGTCATCGCGGTTGATTCATGGAGGATTACGATACCTCGAGCATGCCGAGTTGGGTCTGGTGCGCGAATCGCTGCGGGAACGAGAGACTCTCTTTCGCATCGCCCCTCACCTGGTTAAGCCATTACCCATCCTGCTTCCGATCTACGAGCACGCTGTCCGCAGCGCCTTGACGATTCGCGCGGGAATGATTGCGTACGACATGCTCTCGTTCGACAAGTCGTTGCCGCGGCATCGTATGCTCACGCGTGATGAAGCCATCGTGAAAGCTCCCGGATTGAACCGAAACGGGCTGCGAGCCGCGGCCATCTACTACGACGCACAAGTGGAATTTGCCGAACGTCTCGTAGTAGAAAACGTGCTTTCGGCACAGGCGTACGGCGCAATCGTCATCACCTATGCTCGCGTGCAAAAGTTGTCGGGCCAGTTCATGGATTCGAGTCGGGTCGTGGAGTTCATCGATACTCGAACGGCCGCAGCTTTAGCGGCTCGTGGCCGAATCATTGTGAATGCCGCCGGCCCTTGGGTAGATGAAGTTCTGACAACCGGTGAGCGCACGTCGGAGCATCTGATCGGAGGCACGAAGGGCAGTCACATAATCGTGAACTCCTTTGCCGGCGCTCCCTCGACGGCACTATATGTCGAAGCGGAATCAGACAAACGTCCGTTCTTCATAATCCCCTGGGATGGCAAGTATTTGATAGGCACGACAGACATTCGTTTCACAGGGGATCTGGACCACGTCGAAATCGAAGATGAGGAGATCGAATACCTGTTACGCGAAACAAACAGAGTCATTTCCCCAGCCCGGCTTTTGCGCGATGCGGTTCTTTACACCTATGCGGGTGTGCGTCCATTGCCTTACACAGAAAATAAAAACGAGCAAGGAATCACTCGCAGACACTTCATTCGAGAATCAAGGGGTCAGGAAGGGCTGCTCTCCATCGTCGGAGGTAAGCTCACCACCTATCGCAGTCTTGCTGAGCAGACAGTTAATTTGATTGGCCAAAAACTTGGAAAGAACCTTCCGAGATGTTCCACCGCCGGCTCGGCTTTGCCGGGTGCATACACAGATCATTCGTTCCCTGAAGAGTTCAAAAGCGATAGTGGGTTGTCATTGCAAACAAGGGAGCGCTTGCTTCGCGTTTATGGAGCTCGTGCCCAGGAGGTCGTGAAGCTCACCGCACAGGATGAGTGGCTGGCTAAAAACTTCGACGAGGAAACAGAGGCCATTGCGGCCGAGCTGATCTTTTCGTTTCGACAGGAGATGGCCGAGACACTCGCTGATTGTTTACTGAGGCGGACGATGGTGGGCTTAAACTCGTCGGTAGGAATTGGAGCGGACAAAACGGCTGCAGCAATCGCGCAGAAATACCTCGGCTGGTCTGAAACTCGAGTTCAGGAAGAACTCGCCGCCTATCGTCTTTATGTGAAAAGATTTCATCCGCGCATTCTTTCACGTAGGGATTTATCTCCCACGTAGCATGTACCTGATGGTGGGCAGACGCCGCGAGATTGATCCACTAATGTAAGTCTCAGCGCTAATGTCTCGGACTGCTTTTGCTCCAACATGTGAAGTTTTAAGTGGTTTCTTAATGCAGTTGAATGTCTAAGCGCTTGAAAGGGCGGTTCCGTATTTGAGTGGCAACCGCCGAATGCAGTCAATATAAAGGCACTACCAATCTTTCATAGCGCTTTGAGCTAATTAAGTGGAATATTAGACTTCGGAAACGAAGATACAGCCGGGAGGAACTACTGCTGTGAGAAAAATCGCTGTCAGTGAGCGCAACGCGTTCGCCGCCGTTACAGTGCCCCGTTTTGCTCTGGCAATCGTTTTGGTCGCCGCCGTTTCAACCGTTGGGTTCGCACAAACACCTTCCGCGACCCCGCCTCCGGGCTCCCCGGACAAACGGGGCATCGGCGTACAGACCACGGGCCCCGCAAATACTGCGCAGTCCGACCAAGCCCGAGAAGCCAAACCTGAACTGGTATTACAATCCGGGTACAACAATATCTTTGGGGCCACACGACTTGTCTTCAGTCCCGATGGGCGACTCCTGGCAACTACGTCGTATCGCAGCAGCACCGTCAAACTATGGGAGACGGCCACCGGACGCGAATTACGTAACTTATCCAGTGGCACTCACAGTGGAATGGGTATGTCCCCGTTCATCGCCTTCAGCCGGGACAGCCGACTCGTTGCGGCGGCGGCTGGTGATAACTCAGTGAAAATCTGGGACGCAGTATCGGGACGAGAACTGCAAACTCTGGCCGGCACTCAGGGCTCGATGACCTCTGCGATCTCCGGTGTCCCCTTCATCGGGTTTACGAGTGACGGTCGCGTGGTCACAGTTAGCGACGCGATCAGAGTTTGGGACGCTGCGTCCGGACAAGAGCTGCGTTCGATTAGCATAGAAATGACTTTGAGCACCTCGGCTTTAATGGGAGGTGGAGGTGGGGCGGCGATTACTCCGGATGGGAACCAACTGGCCTTCGTTGTTTCTGACGGCGGCGAGAAAC
>JACCUI010000219.1 GCA_013811945.1 Pyrinomonadaceae bacterium
ATTGGTGGTCTTCGTTTGGCTGGGTAAGACTAAACCAGTTTCCGGAATTGTCTTTGAAGACAGCTTCGATGCCGTAGGGTCTTTCAGCGGGGTCGGAAACAAATTGCACGCCTTTGTCTTTCAACTCCTGGCAGGTCGCGAGGCAGTCGTCGGTATTGAATACGCCGGCACCCAATACGCCTTTTGCCATGATCGCTCTTAGCTGAGTCGCAGTGGCCTCATCCATCAGCATACCGGCCTTCGGCTCCATCAGTATGATTTCAAAATCCGGCTGGTCCGCAGTGTTCAGCGTCAGCCAGCGAAAATCTGTGCCTACCATTGCGTCGGTGTGAACCTGGAACCCCAACTTGTCTCGATAGAAACTCAGCGCTTCTTCCTGATTGCTGACGAAGATTGTGGCGTGCGACATCTTTCGGATCATGCTCTGCTCTCCTAAGCTGGTTTTTCGGGGAGACTAACGCGTCCTTAAAATAAGTGCTTCTCGGAAATTGCTAAACTGAAGCGAGGTGAGGCGTTGGGGTACTTGACAGGAAATTCAGAGCCGCTTTAGACAACCGTCTCCAAGCCATTTATCACCAGGAAACAGCCCGGAACTTGCCGCTTCGCGGCTTGAGACTCGCGGCTCTTCTCGCGGTAGATAATGGGAGCGTGACCGACGGACCTGTGAAACAAGCTGCTAAACGAGCCCAGACTCTGGAACCCAACTTCGAAGCACACATCCGTAACCCTCAAGTCTCTGGAGCCTAGTAGTTCTTTGGCCTTCTCGATGCGGCGCTCAACCAGATACTGATGAGGCGTTTTGTGAAAGGCCTGACGGAAAAGCCGGAGAAAGTGGTAGCGCGAAAAACAGGCCTGACTGGAGATTTGATCGAGATTTAAGGGGAGATCGTAGCAAAGGTCGATAAATTCGCGGGCGCGACAAAGTCTCTCGTAGACGTCCGGGTCAGCGAACTCTAAGTTGTTAGTTGCTCGAACTGTCTTGCTCATTTGTGGCGCCTCGCTTTGTTCGATTAATTGCGGGCTCAGTCTGCAAGACGGGGGGCAGCGCGTCAAGGGTTTTCCACGGCAAAGGGCACCAGAGGTTCCCACAACTCGATACCCTCGGGATCCATGATCCACGCGAACCGGCCGTACTCATACTCTTCGATGTGGTCATCAATCTCAACGCCTTCGGCCCGGAGTTGCTCCAACACTCGTCGAGGTTTTCCACCCGATAGTTGACCATGAAAGAAGCGCTGCTGGGCTCGAAATATTTCGTGTGATCCGGAAATACTGACCATACGGTTTGACCGACTTTGTCCGGAGCACCCGCTTCGCGCCATCGAACGTGAACCCTCCATCACCCTCGGCCTCAATTCCCAGATGATTGCGGTACCAGTCACGGAGTTTCCCCGCATCTCTGGCCTTAAAAAAGATTCCACCTATTCCTGTGACACGTTTCATTTGGCTACTTCGATTTGGGTTGAAGGTCGTCGGTACATTCTATTACAGAACCGAGGAGCGGTAACGACCGGGTCAAATCGGCGGTTGTACTCAACTATGGCTCACCAGGAACTTTGTGCAGGCGCGTCTCCAGCCTTAGAATGCATTGGCTCTAACTAAGCAAGTCCTAAAGGGAAACACCATGACTCACCCTCACCGCGAGTTCAACTCTGATCCTGTTCCGCTCGGTTACCTCATTACCTTTCGAGCTTACGGTACCTGGCTTCATGGCGACTCACGTGGCTCCGTGGACCGCTTTCATAATCGCTACGTTCGCCACTAATACCACCAAACCGACCGTGGCGACAGCACAACGAACGCTACGCTGCCCAAACTGCGACGGTGCCCTCCAGCCTCGCGGCTCAAGCTTTCAGTGAACTTGAGGTTATAATTGGCAACCGACAAACCCGTGAGATAAAACCCCGTGAAGGACAAGAGGAGTATTAATGCCTGAGGTCGAAAAGCGAGCCACCTACCCCAAGTTCAGCGGCCGCATTTTGTTTCTAACTGAAGATACGTCGCTTATCCGCCAACAACTCGAGGCCCAGGGCCACGAGCGCGAGCGTCTCGAAGGCCAGCTGGCGGAGCGGTTAGCTAATGACACTCTACCGTTGATGAGCAACATCTCGACCGACGAGATTACGCCGGGCTGGGTTTGTTTCTACTACGATGAAACGTTGGGCCAATACGTTTACGTCGGCATGCGCGAAGGAGCGGTCAAGAAAGACGAAGTGAAGCGTGGCGGCTTCGCCCTGGTCGTCTCCGGGCTATCTAAAGGTTGTGGATCATCGCGTGAGACGGCACCCTACGCCGAGAAAGCTGCGGGCATTCAGCTCGTGATCGCCAAAAGCATTGAAAAGATCTACCGCCAGAACTCACAGAACATCGGGCTGCTAACGTCCACCGATTTCACCCTTATCGAACGCATCCGTCGCGGCGAGGAGATTCCGCTAACTGAGTTCACCAAAGGGCTCGACCCAATCGCGCAGAAGATCGTCGAACATGGCGGTCTCTTCAACTACAACAAGGCGCGGCTGGCCGGCGAGATTTTGCCGCCGCCAATCCAAACCGGGAAGCGACCGATGACCATGGTTGAAAAGATCATTGCGCGGCACGCGTTTGTAAGTGCCGGCAAAATCGGCGTCGAGGCGGTGAAGCCCGGCGACGCGCTGTTTGCAGTTGCCGACGTGCGTTTTTCGCATGAGTACGTGACCCCGATGGCCGAGTCGCTTTTCAAACAGGCGCTCGGACGTGACGCACGAATAACTGAACCTGAAAGTGTCTACGCCTTTCGCGATCACCTCACTTTTCTCGGTCGCGTAATGCCAGAAGAGAAACGAAAGCTGGGACTACTAGAGCGTGCCGATGGCCTGGCTATCACTCAGGCACGTTTCACTGAGGAGCAAGGCATACGCCTCTACGGCGAAAGTCCGGAGGGCGGTTCGGAAGCGATTTGCCACAACGCCGTCGTTGAGGATCTTGCCCTGCCGGGTCAAATCGTCATCGGTACAGACTCGCATACGTGCATGGCGGGCGTTCTGGGTTGTTTCGCTTTCGGCGTCGGCTCCACGGACATGGCCAACGCCTGGTACACGAAAGACATTCGCATCCGCGTGCCGGAAACCGTGCGCTACGTTCTAAAAGGAAAGAAGCGCGCCGACGTGGCAGCGAAAGACGTGATGCTGGTCATCCTCGCCAGCGAATACATGAAAACGAGCAAAGGCATCGGCAAAGTGCTGGAGTTTGCCGGAGAGGATCTAAAAAACTGGGCCATGGATGAAAGATCCACTCTGACCAACATGTCTGTGGAAGCAGGAGGCACGACAGGGATCATTGAACCAGACGAGGTTACCCTCGAATACATCGTGCGAACGCGCGGTCTCGACGCGGCGGAGGTACGCCAGGGGTTCACCTACAGTGATCCGGATGCTGCTTATGCCGCCGTTTTTGAAATCGACCTTGACGAGATTCGACCCATGGTGGCCCTCCCGGGCGACCCGCGAAATGGAATTCCTATCGATGAACTCGGTGAAGAAGTACGCATAGACGCGGCGTATGGTGGCTCATGCACCGGCGGCAAGATGGCCGATATGGATATGTATGCTGAGGTCTTGAAGAACGCACTTGCGCAAGGCAAACGCGTCGCACCCGGGGTTCATCTTTATTTGCAGTTCGGGTCACAGAAGATCAAACAGTACGCCCGGGAGCGAGGGTATTTGGATATCTTTGAAAAGGCGGGTGCGGAATTGATCGATCCCAGCTGCGGCGCCTGCATCAATGCGGGGCCCGGTGCTTCTCCGAACGCCGAAACCGTCACGGTCAGCGCGCAAAATCGCAACTTCCCCGGGCGCAGTGGCCCCGGCAAACTTTATCTCGCCTCACCTTACGTCGTGGCGGCCTCGGCAATTGCCGGCAAGATCGTGGAGCCTTACGAGTTTTTACGAGAACCTGAACCGGAACTGGTTGAGGCTTAATGAAGGAGGTTGGCGCTTACCGCCTTGACGCTCGGGTTTGACTGCGAGGTACCTGAGTCGAAAATAGGTGAAGGTACTCCGAAAAAACAAAAAGCCGGTTCATTTTCCCGCCAGTAGCTTCTCGAAGAATCTCCATTTCCTCAAAAGCTCTGATCAAAGAACTTGCAGATTGGTGAGTAACCTCCAATCTCGCGGCAACTCGAGTCGCGCTCATTACCGGTTCGGAATAGAGGTGTCTTAGCAGCGCCTGTCCCTTAGGCGCTCGCTTTCCCAGTTGTAAGATTTTCTCTTCACATACGTGCCTCAGCGCGACGATCTTCTCGAAGGTCTGCTTGCTGTTCGCAGCAGTCGCCGAAACACCGGTCAGAAAGAACTTGATCCAATGCTCGATGTCGTGGGAAGTTTTAACTACCGTAAGAGCGTCGTAATATGACCCTCTGTTCCGTTCAAAAAACTCAGAAAGGTAAAGCGTTGGTTTGGTGAGAAGTTTCTTATCAACTAAATAGAGCGTTATCAGAAGTCTGCCAATTCGCCCATTACCGTCAAGAAAGGGATGGATAGTTTCAAACTGATAATGGCTCAAGGCGGTCCTGATTAGGTGAGGGATAGCAAGTTTATCGTTGTGCCAGAATTTCTCGAGGTCTTTGAGCAGTTCTGGTAGTTCCTGGTGTGAAGGCGGTATGAACACAGCGTCTTTCAAACTTGATCCGCCGATCCAATTCTGGCTTTTGCGTAATTCACCAGGATTGCGATGTTCGCCGCGTGCTCCAGACATCAATATTTTGTGCGCATCCCGAAGCAGTCGCGTTGAAAGAGGCAATTTTTCGAGTTTGGCGATGGCATGGTTTATCGCCTTGGTATAATTTTGAACCTCTAACCAGTCGTCGCGTCTTTCCGGAGCTATCTCATCCTCCGGTAAAACGGCTTCGTCAATGTTGGTTTGCGTGCCCTCAATTCTGCTCGAGGTGGTGGCTTCCTTGAGGATGTGCATGCGAATAAAAAAATCAACGTCGGGCACGAGATGTGAGTAGGCATTCAGTTCGCCAAGCAGCCTCGTAGCATCCTCAAGCAGCACGTCGATATTGGGATCTTCCCAGCCAAAGGGTCTATTGATTAGAGTTGGCGCAAGACTCTTATATTGGTATTGGTGTCTATAAGTTCCAGACTTAAAGGGTTGATTTGGCGTCATATTGAACTGACTCCAAGTTTACATCTGGCCCCGTCACATGGTTTGGATGTAAAGTTCGTTTTCTTCGAGTGTCTCCGCTCGCGGGTAGTGGCACGATTGTTGAGGTGGGCCCGGCACGGGTCATTCGCACCATCGGGCTGCTGCCGTCACAAGGTACCCCATGGGCGTCGCTAAACTAACAGATCAGAACACGTTTGTGCCGGAGAGCAAGTATGCGCGCCTCGAGCGCGAGCGACGCTATTTGTTGCAGGATCTGCCCGAGGGGTTGACGCGTGCCGATCCTCACGTACAGATCACCGACAATTACATCACCGGCACCCGCCTGCGGTTGCGCAAGGTGCGAGATCCCAGGACCAATAAATGGACAGTGAAGTTTACGCAGAAGTTTGCGCCCAATCCGGCTGACCTTTCGCGCACCATCATCACCAACACCTACCTCAACGCCGACGAATACCAGGTGTTGTCGGTCTTTGAAGCCAATGGAATTCGCAAGAATCGTTATCTCTTCGAGTGGGAAGGACGAACGTTTGCGATCGACATGTTTCTGGGTGATCTTTTTGGATTGGTTCTGGCAGAAATCAGTTTCGAGAGTGAAGCAGAGCTCGCCGGCTTTCCGAAGCCGCCCTTTGCCATAGCGGAAGTAACAAACAATAAGTTATTCACCGGAGGCAAGCTCTGCGATTTGACTTTTGAAGATATTCGAGACGAGATTAGGCGCAGCTGACAGCGGCTGCAATAGGGATTAGAACAGGCCAGAAATGAATCGCTGGGTGGGAATACTCGTTATTGTTGGTGGCGCTTGCCTGATGCTGGTTGGCCTACTGATCTATTCGGGAGGACTCAACTGGTTTGGGCGGCTGCCGGGAGACGTTAGGTACGAAAGCGAGGCGTCCACTTTATGTTCCGATTGTTTCTATGTTGATTGTTTCTCTCGCCCTCAGTTTGACCTTCTATCTCATTCGCAGATTTCTCTGAACTCCATTTGGCAGCGCAGCTTTGCCCAGATAAGCGAACACGATCCACGAAACCACACGAAATGACACTAACAACAACTCCGAACATTTCGTGCTCGTTTCGTGTAACAAACGTTCAGGTAGTTTCGTGGATCGCATCGTCAATCGAAGCTCAAAGTCGGCCCATCTGTCTGCGCACTAAGAACCGGCTGCATCGCTACGCCGGGCCGACCGCATCAGTCTCTGAGTACTCAGGAGCGTGCACTCGCCTGAAATAGACTGCCAGTAGAAAAGCCATAAACATGATCACCGAGCCGGTCCAGAAGGTAATGAACAGTGAACGGTCGCTCATGTAATGAGTAACGCCGTCCGCGCCCACTTCCGGCGAGTTGCTGTGAATCAACAGGGCCGCGATCGAAGGACCAACTGCCCGCGCCAGACTTGCCACTGACTGAGTCACTCCCAGCACGCTTCCCTGGTCCGCGGCTCCCACACTTTTCGACGCCAGACTATTCAAAGCCGGCGTTGACAGGGAGTTTCCCAGCGAGAAGATCCCGCCGCCGATGAGCAGCGCCAGCAACCCGCCGGCATTTGGTCCCACGAAGGGCACAGCAAAAAGGCTGACCGCGAAAAACAGCGCGCCCACGATCACCAGCCAGAGTTCACCGAATCGTTTTACCAGCCGGCCGATTAGTACACCCTGAATGATCACGGCGATGAGTCCCACGTAAGCAAAGAGGTAGCCGTTGTGGTGCGCGCCATACCCAAAACGAAACATCGTGTAGAGCGAAAACGACGTCGTCATGATCGAGAAAGCGACGATGAACAAGAAATAAATCGTGAGTATGAAGCCCAGTCGCGGCTGCTTTAGTGAATTAATGAGTTGCGTGAATCCGCGCCCACGTGCTGCGGAGACACGCGCGGGGTGATCCGGCGTTACGGTCTCCGGCAGAGTGAAAAAAAGCAGAATGGCGTTTGCAAAGCAGAGACCAGCGGCAAAAAGAAAAGGTACGTGAATGCCCCAGCGGCTCAATATGCCGCCAATTGCCGGCCCAAAGATGAACCCAAGGCCAAAAGCTGCCCCGAGTAATCCCATTCCCTTGGCGCGATCTTCTTTGGTGGTGATGTCGGCGATGTAAGCCTGCGCCGTGGAGATGTTTCCGCCCGAAATTCCGTCGAGAATTCTTCCGACGAAAAGCATCCATAGCGTTGTGGCAAAGCCAAGAATCAGAAACCCGATTCCGGTGCCGATGATCGAAATCAAAAGAACCGGACGCCGGCCATACTTGTCCGAGAGCCGCCCCAGGACCGGAGAAAAGAGCAACTGCATCACCGAGTAAGAAGCAAAGAGTAGTCCGACCGTGCGAGGGGTGGCATTAAACTGAGTGCCTTCGGCGTAGAAGGGGAGCACTGGGATGACGATGCCGAACCCCAGCAGGTCGATGAAGACCGTGGTGAAGATTACGACGAGAGGAGAGCGCTTCACTGATTTTAGAATTTTAGATTTTAGATTGCCAATTTTCGATTTGCAGAAAGTTTTATAACCGTGAGTACCCGCATTAGCAATCGCAAATCAAAAATCTAAAATCTCAAATGGCCCTACCTGCGGCGGCCGCTTGAGCCTCTTGACAAGGCCAAATCGACGGAAGCCATGCCACCTCCCGAAATCAGGAGTGCCAGGGCCATCGCCAAGAGTGATAACGCATACTCCATGCCTTTGGGAGCAAAGAAGAAGCCCCAATGGACACCAACTACGGCCGTGAGCATCGTGCACGCTACAAAGAATGCTCCCACTCGCGTCAGTAGTCCCAGCACGATAACAAGTCCGCCGACGAGTTCCGAAAGAGCGGCAGCGCCGAGCCACAGCCAGGTGGGCTGCATGAAGCCGAAAGGGGTCGTGCCTGAAACGAACGTTTCGAACCCCGGTCCCCCAAAACTGCCCAGGACCTTTTGAGCGCCATGGCCTATCATCACGGCCCCCAGCGCCAGGCGAATCGGGATAGTTACCCAAGTGGGTGAAGTGGCAATTAGTTTGCGGAACATGAAGTCCCCTTTTCGAGAGCTTGTTTTAAGAGCGAGGCAAGATATTAAATTATCTCGAACGAAATGTCGCCCGCCGCAGTATAGAAATGGGTCGAAGGCAAGTGGGTAACGCGTTTAGATCAGGCGCGAGAGAACCTTCTCGAACGACGCCTTGGGTGGGCCATGAAACCTGTCGCCTGAACCGAAACCTAAAGGGACGAGTCTAATCGTTGCGGTTCCTCTTAATTTTTACTTTGGCATCCTCGTTCGTAGTAACATCCCTTCTAACAGATCCATTTGATCACAAGGGTCACAATACGATGCTTACAAGGCCTTATTACGCACTTCGGTTGGCAGTTTTGGTCGCTGGAGCAATTTCCGCCTCAGCCCAACCAGCGCAACCCCAGGAGTCGGGACCTGAAATCGCTTTCACAGTCTCGATGCTGAAACCACATACTCACATGTTGGAGGTCGAGGTGCGGGTCAAACGGGGGGCTGGAGTTGAGGGCCCACCGGTCGAAGTGTTGGTGATGCCGGTATGGACCCCGGGCTCATACCTGGTTCGCGAGTTTGCACGACACGTTCAGGATTTTGTCGCGGTCGATGCCAACGGTGGTGCTCTGCAGTGGGAAAAGTTAAACAAAAATTCCTGGCGCGTTGTAACAAACGGCTCGCGCAACTGGCGCGCCACCTATCGTGTCTACGCAAACGAGCTATCAGTTAGAACCAATCAACTGAATTCAGATCACGCCTTCTGGAACAATGCCGCTCTCCTGATGTACCTCGAAGGCTTTCTCAAATCCCCCTCGACCCTGCAGATACTTGCGCCCCAACCATGGAAAGTAGCCACCGGGCTTCCTCCTGCGCCCGGACCTAAGAATACTTTCCGCGCCGAGAACTTCGACATTCTTTACGACTCACCCGTTGAAGTTAGCAGTTTCAAAACGCTTTCGTTCGACGTCAAAGGCGTTCCCCATCGCATTGTGATTGACGGCGATGGCAACTACGAGCCCGAAAGAATGCGGCGCGACGTGCAGAAGATCGTCGAGGCGTCGATTGACCTAATGGGTGGGGAGATTCCCTACAAGGACTACACCTTCATCCTGCACCTGCGAGCTAATGCCGGTGGCGGGCTCGAGCACCTCAACTCAACCGCGCTTGGCTTTCGTCGTTTCAATTTCAAACCCGAGGCAGGCTATCGCAGCTTCCTGGCCCTCGTAGCGCACGAGTTTTATCACCTGTGGAACGTTAAGCGTATTAAGCCCGACGTCCTCGGCCCGTTTGACTATACAAAAGAGAACTACACCAAACTTCTCTGGGTCGCGGAAGGCGTCACCAGTTACTACGAGAACATCATTCTGCGACGCGCGGGCCTCATTACCGACAAGGAGTTTCTCGCCGGGGCCGCCAAGGGATTTCAGGACCTGCAGAAAGTCCCAGGGCGCAAGGTAATGAGCGCGGAAGAGGCAAGCTTCGATTCCTGGATCAAGTACTACCGGCAGGACGCAAACTCGGTAAACTCGCAAGTGGATTATTACGACAAAGGCGCCATTATCGGACTGTTACTCGATCTGGAGATTCGAAAACTTAGCAAAGGCACAAAATCGCTGGACGACGTAATGCGCCATCTCTACAACGAGTTCTACAAAAAGGATCGAAACTACGGCCCCGCTGATTTTCAGAAAGTCAGCGAGCTGATGGCAGGCGCAAGCCTGGAAGATTTTTTCGCCAGTTATATACGAGGGCGCCAAGAGCTTGACTACGGTGCGTCGCTCGCCACGGCGGGATTGAGACTGGATACAACGGGCGCGACCGGCGCTCAGAAGCCGGTTGAGAAGGCATACCTCGGTGCTGATCTGGTCCAGGAAGAGGACCGGCTGGTGGTTAGTCGCGTATACGCCGGATCTCCTGCCTACGAGCAGGGATTGAATACCGGAGATCAGATCGTGGCTCTGGACAACCGGCGCGTCACCAAAGAGTTTTTTGACGCCCGCATGACAGAAAAGAAGCCGGGCGATTTGGCGATTCTAACCATATTTCGCTTTGACGACCTCAGCTCGTTACCGCTCAAACTCGGCGGCTGGGTCGATGCTACCTATCGAATTGTGACGGTTGAGAACCCCGCGCCTGAACAACGGCATACCTATCAATCATGGTTGGGTGTCGCTTTGACCAAATAGGTCCACCTAGAGGCTCAGTTTAGAGTTCAAACTTTAGTTTTGTGGCCGGGGAAACGGTCTGAAGGGTGAACTCTAACTTCCGTAATCAAGACTGATCCACAACACACGGAGAACTTTACTTACACTGTTCGCCTGCGACCACGTACAATGAGTCGGCCTGCGGCAGAGGCCCATAACTTCATGGCCAGCAACTACGAACACATCAAATTCAATATAGAGAATCGGGTCGGACGCATTACCTTTGCGCGTCCGCCGCTGAATGTTTTCAATATCGCGATGATGCGGGAGATTGGCCAGGCGCTCGTTGCCTGTGGCAACGAACGTCAGTTGGTCGCCATCGTGTTTGATGCGGACAAGGATTGTCGGGCCTTCAGCGCCGGAGTTGCGGTGGAAGAACATGCCGAAGGGGTCATTTTTCAGATGCTCGACTCCTTTCATGCAATCTTTCGCACGCTCGAACAAATCGCCCGGCCCGCAATTGCAGTTGTGGAACATCCGGCGCTGGGAGGCGGCTGCGAACTAGTGGCTGCTTGTGACATCGTGATTGCGGGCGAACGGTCACGCTTCGGCCAGCCGGAGATAAAGCTCGGGGTTTTTCCACCGGTTGCGGCCGTCCTGCTGCCGCGCATTATCGGCGATAAACGCGCGCGCGAGTTGATACTGACTGGAGATCTGATTGACGCGCTTGAAGCGGCCCGGATCGGGCTCGTCAATCACGTGGTCCCGGCTAATCAGCTTGAGCCCAAGCTTCTCGAGGTGCTCTCAAAATTGCGCGAGCTTTCCGCCGCCAGTCTTGAAATGACCAGAAAGGCACTCGATCTGGGTCGCGGGCAATCGATCGATTCGGCGCTGGCAGAAGTCGAGAACGTCTACCTGCACGAGCTGATGAAGACGAAAGACGCCAACGAGGGCATCAAGGCGTTCGTGGAAAAACGCAAACCAGTTTGGAGCGATCGGTGATGGATCTGCGGGAACACGGACACACTGACGGGGAGGTGCGGATACGCGGCTCCGCCGCACACCTTGCGGAATGCCTATGGCTTTCCGGACGCACCATAATTGATTTTCGAGGCTACGCCTCACTGGGGAGGCACAGCCTCAAGTCCCTTTCGCTTCTGCGGAAAGGCAAAGCCCTTTCGCCAGGGAGGCGGCCGAGCCGCAGATGCGCTAGATTCCCCCATCTCCGTGTCTCCACGGCTCTGCTCCTCGGATTCTCCCTTCTCGCCGGCAGCAGCGGCTTCGCTCAAGGGCGACGTTCGGCGAGAAAGGGTTCACATTCAAGTGCGCTGCCCGAGAGCCTGTCTCGAGATGCGCGCAACCTGGTGGAGAGCGCAATCGACGTCATTTGTACGGAACGGAAAAAGGATCCCAAGGGCAGCCACCCCATCGATGAGATGCAGGCCCGCCCATCTCTACCGGTTTACAGTGTGGAAGCTGTGGCCGGAGCGCAGCGGGCGCAACGCCTGTTACCCGTTGCCAGGGATTTGGTTGCTGCCTCAATAGAGAAATTGGCTACTGAATACAAGTTGCAACAAAGGAAAAGCTTTAACCTGAACATGCAACGAGCGATTGGCCGAGTGCAAATAGTGAGAAGGGTGAAGCCGGACATGGCTTCGCGCGACAATGCATCGGTTTTCCTGAGGCGGCCACGGACGATCACTTTCGGCACAATATTTCTTGCCGGTCTGCCGTCCGACGAAGCAATGATCAGCGTGCTGGCCCATGAACTCGTGCACATCGCAGACGGCGACGGAGACAGTCTAAGGTCGTTGTTTCGCGCGGTCGGCAACCGGGCGTCCGGCCTCACCAGAATAAGAATCCACGAACAAAGAGCCGAAGAGTTGACCTGCGATCTGGTGGGGACAATGGCTGCCCGCTCATTCGTCTCACAAACACCCGATTACAGTCCTCTTTCCAGACGGATATCCCGCGCCGTCCAGCACAATTGTGTGGAGGATGATGAGGGCGACGAGGATCATCTTTCACCGCGAAACACGATACGCGCGTTGCTTGCTCTTAGCCCCTCATTTGCGCAAGAGCTTGTCTACGGCCAGTTGCCCTCACGCTCGAGACGCAGCAACTAGCGCGGAAGATGTCGTGGGTTAGTTTGATTCCGTAGTTTAGAGTTCAACCTTCAGGTTGCCGTTTCGCGACCACAAACTAAAGTTTGAACTCTAAACTACCCACTACCTGTCCAAGATAGTTCGTTGACAATCCTCTCGATGCCTCAATATCATCTCGGCTGATTTGAAGCAGTTGCCTAAAGCTCTAAGTGACCAAACCATGAAGCGTCGCGAGAAAGAGATCCACCCTTTCTGGGGGATGTTCTTATTGGCGGGAGGCACAAGAATTCCCAGAAATAACACCACGTTATCACTCACAGTCACAATCTTAATGAGTCTGATTACCGCCATGGCGGGATGTGAGGAAATCACCAACAGGCAGGATGTGCGTCCTCTCGTTTTGCGCGATGTTCCCGCCCAACGTCTTGCCTACCGATTTGAAGCCGACATCGGAATTCCCGCTGAGCTTCAGACTCCGGAACTAAACGAAAAACTAGCTTCGATTCAAGCTGACTTCACTTCTCGCCGGCCGGATGATGCCTTACTGCGGACAGTTGCTTCTCCTGATGGACAGCGAGCACTTGCCCTTTACGGCACAGAAGACGAACCGAGCTCGGCCTTTCGCATCGACCTCTACGCCGCCGACGGTCGGTTTCTTCGTAACTTAATACCGCCAACCCTTTCATGCGTCTTCCCGGAGACTGTGACTTGGACGTCGGATGGCAACTTGATAACTTTTATTGCTCACAAGGGCGTAAAGCCGGCGCCCACTCCAACTCCACCCATCGACCTGGCCTCAGAACCGGATTCGTCTCCACTGCCATCGTTATCCGTGGCGCCAACATTTGCCTTGGTGGCGGCATTCAACACCGAACAAATTTATGTCTGCAATCGTGATGGCTACGATCTACGACCCCTGACGGCTCGCGAGGGTCTGATCTACTTCTACTATTCGTGGGCTCCTGACAATCATGCGCTGGTCGCCTTGGCCTGCAAGGAAAACGAATGGGAAACGCGCGAGAAATCATTCAGGCTTCCGGCAGGCAGGCCGCGTCTCATCGGAATCGATGGGAACGAGCGATTGCTCGACGATCAACTAACCGAAACCTTGCCGGCGTGGTCGCCCGACTCGTCAAAAGTAGCGACAGCGTTTGAGACTGACGTGGCGATATATGACGCAGCCACCAACAAACCTACGCAGGCCCGTATCACTCTGCGCGAGACTTTAATTGCTACATCGATTGCTTATGAGGAAAAGAATGCGAGTGGCAAGAAGATGATCGATGACAGTAAAGACAAAGGTGAGCCTGCCAAGATCTCGCCAGGACCGCCTCCGTCATTCAACCCCATTGTGCGGGTGCAGTGGCCCAGCCCGGAAACCCTCAACCTCCAAACTGCTTTCGTGAGGGTTTACACGACCGAAACTATCAATACTTTTCAACGCTGGCACCGACTCTCGTTGAGCCCTCAAGCCGCCGTATTGAAATAATCCGATTGCATGTGGGATTTTAGATTTTTGATTTGCGATTGCCGATTTGATTTCCTAGGGTGACGGGAGACACGGGCCAAGGACGACGATTTGTGAAATCAAAATTCAAAAAATCTAAAATTACAAATCAAAAGTATTTCAGTCTCAGAAGCGGACCTTCAAGCCAGCGCCGTCACTGCGCATCCTTCGTAGTCCACTTCCAAAACGCGCACCGTCGCTAGAACATTGCGCCGGCGAAAGTTCTCAGCGATCGCCTCTCCGATCTCACCTGAGCGATCATTCGCCAAGGCAACCACGCTGGGCCCTGACCCGCTCAAGGCGATGCCAAGGAGGCCAGGTTGGGGCGGAGTGGCCAGGGCTTCTGGAAGACCCGGCACTAAGCGCTGACGATGTGCTTGATGCAGGCGGTCCTGCATCGCATCCCATAAAAGATCGTAAGCGCCTGCTTCGAGCGCCGCACCGAACAAGGCTACCCGCTGCAGATTGAAAACGGCGTCCTCACGCTGCACACCGGAGGGGAGAACACTCCGAGTTTCCGCGGTCTTCAGGAATGCTTCAGGCGAGACCACGACCACCTTTAATTCGGACGGCCAGGGCCTCTTCACAACCAGAACTCTCCCGTCAGGTTTTATACAGCTGACCACCAGGCCTCCGAGATATGCTGCCGCAACATTGTCTGCGTGACCTTCAAGTTCCACGGCGTAACGGAGAAACGTCTCGTTGGACAACTGTCGATCACAAACTAAAGACGCGAGCGTGATACCCGCGACGATGGCAGTTGCGCTGCTGCCCAGCCCGCGTGCTAGTGGCAACTCGTTATTTACATCGAGCTCCAAGGGAGGCAGGCTCAACCCCTCGCGCTCGGCGGTAAAGCGCATGGAGCGGATGATGAGGTTCTTTGCTTTGCTCGGAAGTCCTTCCGCGACTTCTCCCCTTATGCGGAGACGGTACGCGTCGCTCGCTTCCGGGACGATTCTCACACTGACCGTCAGATAGAGTTTCAGCGCCAACCCGATACAATCGAAGCCCGCCCCGAGGTTAGCGGTCGATGCCGGCACGCGTACCGAGAACGAGCGGTCGCCACCGGAACTACCCCTTCCGCTGTCAGCAAGGATGTTGGCTGCTCCGGTTTCCACCTGACCCTCCAAATACTGGCTACATAAGCGATCCTCGTGTACCGCGCACGCTGTACCGCTCAACCAGCCCGCGACAGCGGGAATGATGTAGTTCGCGGTTAGACGCAATCTCTTTTGTTGCCACTACCGCCCACTTCGCGGGCTGCGATTCTTCTCTGCACGCGTCCCTAGGGTTCCGCTTAGCTCCACCCTAGGCTTTATGCTTTCGCCACGCTTCGCGGGCTCTAAATCCGATTGCCGTCTCTGAGCCTACTAACCTCCCGTATGTCGCAACAGTTCTTCAAGAATCGCGGCCTTGGTTGCCTGCACAAGAGTAGGCGGATTGCGGTAGGTTCCCGCGAGCTTGCGCCGCTCAGTTGTATCGTCACCATCACTAAATAGGTTTTCCTCATGGTATTTGATGGCGTAGTCCGTATCCTTCAAGACATGCCCCGTCAACACCGCGACCACATCCTCAGTTGGGGCGATAACTCCATCAGCAACCAATCGCTTGATGCCGGCCACGGTTGATGCCGAAGCCGGCTCGCACCCAATTCCCTCTCGTCCGACGATTGCTTTCGCGTCGGCCATCTCCTGCTCACTCACGCTCAGCACCGTTCCGCCGCTCGCCAGCACCGCACGCAACGCTTTCTGCCACGAAACCGGCGCGCCGATCTTGATCGCCGTTGCCAGTGTGTGCGGGTGTTCGTACGGCGTTAGAGCGGGCCAGGAGTTCCAATCGGAGGCTGAGTGTTGGCTACGCGATGCAGGTGAGACGCCAGCGATTCCAAGAGCGCTTATCGGAAAAGCTTTAAACAAATCTGCGAAAGGCGCGGCGCCTTCGGCCTGCACCACAATCAGGCGCGGTAAGCGGTCAATCAGGCCCAAGTCCATCAATTCTGCAAAGCCTTTGCCAAAGGCGGTACTATTGCCGAGATTGCCGCCCGGGACCACCACATGATCCGGAACCCGCCATCCACGCTGGTGCAACAATTCCGCGGCCACCGTTTTCTGTCCTTCAATGCGAAACGGATTGATGGAATTGACCAGATAGATTGACTCGTCCTCAGCCAGCTCGCGGATCACCCTCATTGCGTCATCAAAGTTTCCGTCCAACTCCAACACCGCGGCACCGTAATCCAAACTCTGTGCCAGTTTTGCGTTACTGATCTGGCCTCGCGGCACGAGGATCGCGCACTGCAGTTTTGCCCGTGCTGCGTAGGCTGCGAGGCTGGCCGCGGTGTTCCCTGTGCTAGCGCAGGACACTGTTTGCACACCCAGGATGAGAGCCTGCGTGATCGCGGCGGTCATGCCCGTGTCTTTGAAAGATCCGGTCGGATTACAACCCTGGTGTTTTAGAGTCAGTGCGTCCAGTCCGCAGTAGACCGCGCAGACTGGAGCATCGTAGATCGGCGTGTTGCCTTCAGCGAGGGAAACGATCGGGGCATCGTCCGCGAACGGCAACAGCTCGCGGTAGCGCCACACACCACTTCGGTCACGTGTCTCAAATGAGGCGAGGCGTTTGGTCCACAGAGCTCGCAGCTGTTCCGTATCCGTCGCGGACTCTTGCACGACATCCAGCAGTCCGCCGCAACGGGAGCAAACATAGATCCGCTCATCGAGCCGGAAGCGCGTGCCGCAAGACGGGTCGATGCAACGCTGGATGGCCGTGGTCTTTGCCGCTGTCTGAGGGTTCATAGTCGGCATCACACACTCGTCAGCGTGATGTCAGTTTCGACTGACTCGACACGAGAAGCCGGGAGCTCAAGTCCGAATTCGCTGTGCAGCGACTGTACTGTTTCGCCCATCAGGCCGGCTTCCACCACAAAAGAAACATTGAATTCTGACGAGCCCTGTGCGATGGCAATAATGTTTATCCCGCGCCGCCCGAGAGCGCTGAAGGTACGCCCGGCGATCCCGGGGAGGCCGCGCATTCTGTCTCCCACTACGGCGACGATGGCAATGTCTGGTTTCACGGTGATATGTTCCACCTTTTGATGGGCCAGGTCGAAGGCGAAGGCCTGGCGCAGCTTCTCGATTGTTCGAGCGGTGTCAGTTGAATTGATAATGAAGCAGATGTCGTTTCCCGATGACGATTGCGAGATGAGCAGGACGTTGGCTTGAGCATTGGCCGCGGCGGTGAAAGTTTTAGCCGCGACGCCGGGCAAACCGACGATGCCGCGCCCACCCACCGTGATGAGACTGACGTCACTCATGGCGGTAATCGCTTTCACACCGCGAGCTGTCGGATGCCCCGTGGCGGTGATTTTTGTCCCATGTTGCTGCGGCTCGAAACTATTGCGAATCCACACCGGGATGCCGGCCTCGGCAACGGGTCGCAGAGTCTTCGGATGCAGAACTTTTGCGCCGAAGTAGGCCAGCTCCGCGGCCTCGTTATAAGAGATCTCGCGCAGGGTCCGGGCCTCGGGAACGAGACGTGGATCGGCCGTTAAGACTCCGTCAACGTCTGTCCAAATGATGACCTCACTTGCATTAAGCGCGGCACCTAGAATTGTCGCGGAATAATCTGAGCCCCCGCGTCCCAAAGTGGTTAGTATGCCCGCCGGCGTCGCGCCGGTGAAACCGGTCACAACCGGCACTGCACCCTCGCCAAGCAGCGGAAGTAGTCGTTGGCCCACGCGCTCGCGTGTCGCATTCATTATCGGCTCGGCCTGGCCATGGGAGCCGTCCGTGACGATTACTTCCGTCGCCTCGACGGCTACGCCCGGCACTCCTAGCTCAACTAGCGCCGTGGCCAGTAACCTCGCCGATAGCCGTTCTCCTGTACTCGCAATGGAGTCGAGCGCGCGCGGCGTCAGTTCATGCAATAGCGCCGTGCCTCGGCACCAGCTGGCCATCTGTTCAATGATGCGCTCAGTTTCGGAAGTAAGCTCAGCCCGCCTGCTGTGGTCGCGGACAATGGTTTCAATCGCCTGCGCATGCTGGTTACGAAGTAAGGCGGCCAGTTCCTCACCGGCGGTGACGGCGCCCGTCTCCGACTGATGGGCCGCCTCAATGAGACGGTTGGTTACCCCGCTCATCGCCGAGACGACGGCTACCACTTCGCTATCGCTCGCGGACGCGGCGATGATTTCCGCCGCACGCTGGATACATTCGGCGTTACCAACCGAGGTGCCGCCGAATTTCATAACCTGAAGTTTTTCTTTCATGAACCTGGGGCTGACTTTTACAAACTTCTTGCAAAAGCAAGTGTACTGCTTCACCGTCCCGTAGGGACCCAATGTTTATAGGACCAGTCTTACTAAAGAAATCTCAAAGCTCCGAAGGAGCGAAATATATCGCTTGCGACAGTAATCGGTAAGAACATTTCGCTCGTCTGGAGCTGGCATCTATCTTGGGTTAAAGGTCTTCGCTTCAGATACTTCCAACACAACGCAACTGAGTCCGGTGCCAGCGATTGTTGGGTAATTTTAGATAGAAGTGCCCCAACCATCGAATTCGCGTTGTGTTCAGAGGCAAGTCTCACAAGTTTCTCGACGAAGAACGGAGCGGCTACAGTCAGTGGGCTAGCTTCAATGTTGGTTTCCACATTCCATAGCGAAGGGTCGCCCGCGGCGGCATTTATAGAAACCGGAGAATAGCCTTGTGCTTCAAGCGCCGCTGAAAGTTCTCGGGCAGATGCCTCGCCAAACGCCCAGAAATGAAGATCAGTGGCCCGCGACGCGGCGGGGTCCGCTCCTTTGCTGGCGATCACCTTAAGCAATTCGCGATTGCGAGCACGATGACTTTGTACTGCTTTTTGAATCGCCGATTTTCTGAAGGTACCCATAGCGTGAGAGCCGTCCCACTAGTCTTTAGCCTTGCGACCCAGCGAACCAGCTCGCTGATAAGCAGCCCAGACTGCCTTCGAGAGCACAGTACGCAAGCTGCCTTTCTCCATTTGATAAATCGCTTCAGCCGATGTGCCGCCCGGTGAAGTTACCATGTTACGCAGTTCGGCCGGATGCTTGTGTGATTCACGTGCGAAGAGCACGCTGCCGAGCATAGTTTGCAGAACCAGCTCTTCCGCCACGTGCCGGGAGAATCCCATATGGACACCAGCATCAATCAGAGCTTCCATCACCAGGAAGGTGTAGGTGGGCCCAGTGGCCGATAGCGCCGTCGCCATATCAATCATTTTTTCCTCTTCAACCTGCAGCTCGCGCCCGAGCGCCCCGAAGATCATGTGAATCTGACGCTGTTGGGCTGCAGTGACTTCAGGCGTTGCCGTCCAAACCGTCATTCCCTGTCCAATTTGAGCCGGTGTGTTTGGCATCGCGCGAACTATTGATCGGTGTTGCAGATCGTCAGCAATCGTCTCAATTCGCGCGCCGGCCACAATGGAGATCACCAACTGGTTCACCTGAACCGCCTCCTTCAACTCGCGGAGGATCGTGCCCAGCCGTTGTGGCTTGACTGTCAAGATTACGATCGAGGTAGACTGATCACCTTCGTTAACACCTGCCGGCTCCTGTCCGAAGGCGACGGCATCCTTGTTGCTCTCAAGAATCCGAATCCAATATTTCTTCTGGAGTTCTTCTCGACGATCTTTGCGCGGATGACTGCCCACCACCTGCTCAGTCTTCACCAGATTTTTCTTCAATAGGCCGGCGATGATCGCTTCAGCCATTGCGCCGCAACCGATAACCGACAGTCTTGTCCCTTGCAAGGTCTCAGTCTTGCCTTTCAAATCATCTTGAATTTGGTCCATGAATTTTTTGACGAGCTTGAGAGTCAAAGCTGGAATTCATTATACATTTGGTAAAGGTCTGATCCGCGCGAATCAGCGGCTCAGGTAGCGTTCTGGAGTTCATTGGTATGCCGGCAGCGGTACTTCATTAAAAGTCAAGATTCTGCGATAGACGAGTTGTCTGGCAACCGCTGCTTCTGTGGCTAGTACAGCGCCACCGGCAGCTCCCAGAATCAGGTTGTGAGAAAGGCCGGTAAAAGAAACTAACCGTTCGGTATCAATCTTTACCTGTCCAATACTGACTGCCATGCCGTCCTCAGTCATCACGTCCAGCCGTGGCTGGGGCCGGTCGGGTTCTGGCAGATAATGAATCAGTTTGCGGGGCGCCGACGGTAACCCGGCTCCCCAGCGGGTATGGGACCCGCGCTGCCCCGCTGGGGACCCCGCTTGATCAGGCGAACCGTAATTCTCCCAGCGCTCAAGGATCTGAGCCATCGTCGGCGTTACTCTGAATTTCACAGTCACGTAAGCTGTATGTCCATGGAGGACACTGACTCTTACGCACTTCGCTTTAATCTTTGGGCCCGTTGCCGGAATGATTCCATTCACGCCGACATTGCCCCAAATCTTTAGCGGCTCAACCTCTGATTTTTGCTCTTCCCCGTTAATCAACGGAATCAGGTTCCGCTCAATATCGGGGAAAGTCTCAAACGTCTTGCCGGCCCCTGAGATCGCCTGTTCGCTGTGGACACTTACGCTTTCGATGCCGAATTCCCGGAGCGGTTCCAGTGCGATTACATAACTTTGAATTGAGCAATTACTCTTCACTATTAGCGCGCCGGTTCGATAGCCTTTTTCCTGGCGCTGACGTGGGATCAGATCCAGATGATGCGCATTAACTGCCGGGATCACCATGGGCACGAATGGGTCTGGCCGGTATGCCGAATTGTTGGACGTAACCCACGCTCCCGCGGCTGCGTATGCGTCCTCCAACCTCAACACACCTTCTTTATCAAGGTTGAGGGCGCAGAAGGCGATATCAACGTGGGAAACTATTTCGTCCACCTCCTGAACATCCCAAACGTTCATTGCGGCAACTTCATCCGGGATGCGAGTTTCCATTGTCCACCGGCCGCGGACAGCTTCCGCGTAAGACTTCCGGGCAGAATTCGCAGAGGCAGCAACTATAACGACTTCAAACCAGGGATGATCTGATAGAAGCCTGATTAGCTGCTGGCCCACCATCCCGGTTGCACCCAGCACAGCGACTTTCAATTTCCCGCCTGAGAGTCGGGCTCCTTCGGCCTCAGGACGAACGATCTGCTCTGCTTGCGCCATGTGTGTTTCCTTCGCTCTCTGAACCAATTGCGTGATCTCTCGGATCCGTAAAATTCGCAGGTCAGGAGGGTGGTTTACCCCGCGTGACTTTCACCAACCGAAGGCGGGGGGTAAACCACCCTTCCTGACCTTTGAGATATTCTAACTTGAGAGGTAGCCTCATGTCTCTCTTAGCTTCCCGTGCGGAAGCGGCAGAGCCGCCCAGTGTCAACAGTGTAAAAGCCGCTCAATTTTGGAACCCATCGGAAATTTGGTTACAATCGCCCGCGCAATCCTGAAAGCAAGTGTGCCCCTGTAGCTCAACGGTTAGAGCAGCAGACTCATAATCCCAAAGAGGCTTCAATACCCAGTTGCACCGAATGAAATGGAGTAGCAAGAGCAGCGGAAACTCGATTGCTCCGCTAATCCATCGCACTCAATCTAAGCAGGTAGTCGCTACAGTTTTCGCTACAGTCCAGTCCGACTGGTGCAGCATGATCTTTGAGTGCTGTATCTTCGTGTTCCTGCCGGTAGAATAAAAAGTAACGGTGTGCCAGCCCTTCAGGACAATTGTCACACACATATGCAGATCCAGGACTCTGCGGGGAAGTGGCCGGTGGTTGACGCTCATCAATAACCGCCAACATCCCTGCGCTGTACTCGTTGTTCACGCCGCCAGCCAGAACATACGAACCGGTGTCATTGAGCACATACGTTAGTGCGTACATCACACCCGAGTTGTAAGGAAGATTTAAAGGTGCGCGCTTATGGTGATACCGCGGTTACGAGCTACCGCATAGCCACCAAAGCAAAGTTTGAGGAAACGGAGATCAATCGCGAGTTCTGTATGACAAACGTTTGGATGAAACGTGAGGGGCGCTGGCAGATCGTAGCGAGACACACGGCCAATCTCGAACGAGAAAAGGACCAATAACTGGGACCGCCGCGTAGCGGCGCAATGTTTATAGATTCCGAGACACGAAACGCTCGCTAGCTCTGTCAGGAGCGCAATCTGTGTTCTGTTACGCCCATAAATGGGCTGGATAATCAAATATCGCTCCGGTCTATAAACATCTCGGGCCTAACGGCACTAAAGACATTACGAAACAGCAACATGCAGATGAACTCTGCAAGGTTCCTTCTTTAATTTCTCTAATGACTAATGACATCAATGTCCAAACTCCAGCGATCCTTTTCAGGTCGGGCTAACGACGGGTTCAGTCCGCGGGCGTCGCGCAACGCTCGCCCACGGCTATTAACTTGTATCCCTTCGGGATGAAGACGGACCGAACCACAAACTGACCCACTACCCGAAGCCAACAAACTCTTGACTTCTAGCCATTCCGCAATAAAGTGTTGAAACTTCTAGCTTCAGCCCTGCTGGTGTGTAGATGGCCATTCCCTCAAATACTCGGCTCGGACGATATGAAATCCGCTCGCAACTTGGAGCTGGCGGGATGGGCGAGGTCTATCTAGCCCTGGATGCACAGCTAGACCGCACTGTTGCACTGAAGATACTGCCTCATGACGTCGCGTCTAACGGAGAGCGAATGAGACGTTTCGTCCAAGAAGCGAAAGCTGCCGCCGCTCTCAGTCACCCGAACATCGCACACATCTATGAAGTTGGAGAAATAGAAGGCACACACTTCATCGCGATGGAATACATTGACGGTGGAACTTTGCGCGAAGAGATTCATACCCGGAAGACCCCACTAACCAAACTCCTTAAATACCTCACGCAAGTGGCCGAAGGCTTAGCCAAAGCGCATGCGGCAGGCATTGTGCATCGAGACTTAAAGCCCGATAACATCATGGTCGCGCACGACGGCTATGCGAAGATTTTAGATTTCGGGCTGGCGAAACTCATCGAACCGCAAAAAGGCAGGGACGGCGGGTCAAGCGAAGTTGCCACAGCCATCCTGCTACAGCACTCCACGCCGGGCATGATCATGGGCACAGTCGGCTATATGTCGCCCGAGCAAGCGCAAGGTCGTGTTAAAGAGATTGATCACCGCTCGGACATCTTCTCCTTCGGCTGCATCCTCTACGAAGTGGCGACCGGACAAAGGGCATTTGAAGGCAAAGATGTGCTGGATTCTCTCCATATGATTGTCCATGCTCCGACGCCGCAGATTAGAGATGTTAATGCTGATGCGCCTAACGAAATGCAAAGGATCGTGCGCAGGTGTTTAGCGAAAGAACCGGAGAAGCGTTACCAGTCAATCAAAGAGGTAGCGATTGAATTGGATGAACTTCGGCAAGAGTTCAAGGAAAAGGCCGAGTTGGAGTATTCCGTCCAGCCGGAATCAAGCAGTGGTGAATCGGCAAGCAGTTCACAACGGGTACAGATAAATAGCGGTCAGCGATCAGCGGTCAACGCAACGCAGACAGAAA
>JACCUI010000221.1 GCA_013811945.1 Pyrinomonadaceae bacterium
AGCACCGCCACATTCCGCTGGCAGCGGTCGGGACGGCTAATTTCTCTTATTTATCATCGCTGAGATCGAACAGGTGGTCATCCTCGTGGCTCTCTGGGTGCTCAGCTGACTCAGCGCGTCGTCTCGCCAGCTCATCGCGACGGTCAAGTTCTGCAGCCATCGCGAGGGGAGAGCGGTTCCGGTCGAGGAAGTAAGCCTGCCCGCGTCGGAGCCAAATCCGGAATGTGCGATTCCAATCGCGCTTGAGGGCCTTTTGGCCGGACATCGCTATCCAGTAATCCAAAAACGTGGCGAGTTCTTTCTCTGCGTCCAAGTCAGGGCATTCGAGATCAGCGTAGTCTATGACTTCTTTATTAGGTAGAAAGTCCGGGCGACAACGCGTCCCCCTCTCAGGCGCCGTTGAAATAGAACGTGAAAAGGAAATAGAAGGGTCTGGCCGCTGACGAGAGACTGACTGGTCGTCCTCAGGATGTTGACCCGGCGGATCACTGAACTGCGTTAAGTCGCTGTTGGGCTGAAGATAGTAACGCTTCCTCATCTCGGCGTTTCCCTTAACTCCAGCGGCCGCCTTTTGTTGTCGTCTACTCTCCTGCTTGTCATATTCTTCCCTGAGGCGCAAATTTACCAGTCTACCCTCGCGTTTGACGAAGCATTTCAGAACTTCTCCGAAGCGGCGACGATGGTTTTCGTCACTCAATAGTTGCAGCCTGCTAACCTGTTCTTCCGTCACTGACCGGACAGTGTCCGACAGTGTACTCTCTAGTAAGGATAGGAAAGGCTTTGAAATCTCTTCGCGAAGCTCCATCGTTGTGACTAACTGTTTAAGAGTTGAGAGATATCTTTCTACCACATGCTTCGCGAGATTTTCGGCATTGACCATTAGCAACCTTGGCGGCTGCGCACCTGCAAGTTTTTGTAGATAATCCTCGTCATCAGGAAGGGTACAAGGCGGATCGCTTTGCCACGAATCCACCAATAGTTGGATGTAGATACCGCGCTGTCCAAAATCCATCATGCGGACCTTCTGAGAACCCGACCAATCATTAACGTAAAACTGAAACGCAGGACTTTTATTTTCTGACATAAGTTTCGAACCCTCCTACTTCGAGGTTATGACCAGTTTTCCAGCGCTATCTCATTAAAATCACGTTCTTTGCCATGATCAAATCCTTCAACTTCTAAATTGCTTATTTTGTTTTCAATCACGCCTAGATTGCGCGAGGCTGAGCATAGTTAACCTTCCCCTGAAGGTTAACCTGCTATCCCGCCTGAGTTGACGCAGAGGATCGCAGTGCCGGTTCTCCATTCGTACAGAGTTTCCGCCTGTTATTAAGCGGTGGGTGACTGCATTTGTAACGCGCAACCAAATGGACGCAGGCTAAAGGGAATGTAGGCTGACCCTACTTCTATATCGTTTGGTTCTATCAGCGGCGTTGAGAACATCGAATGCGAGTCTCCAAACGACACCCTAGCCCATAACGGCAAGCGCTTCCCCGTTGCGCGGGACTGATTCAGCTCTGAGGCTGATATTTCAAATAACTCAGTCCATAAAAAACCATATACTCTCTTCAACTTAGCTTCGAAAGCATAGCTGTCGCCAAATTGCCTCTCCGCGAAAACTAGCTTCGAGAAAAACTGTTGCCCGTACCACCGGCTGCAAGCCAGGAGATCAGGTTTTCACGATGAAACCGAATTGACCGATTGCCAGTGAACACGACAACGCCTTTCGGAAAAACTCCACGGGCGACCTTGTCATAGGTTGTCTGGGGCCGCTCCAGCAAAAACGCTTCCGAGGCCTCACGGACCCTGATCAGCGGCGATCGGATTTGTTCAAACTCTTCGTTCTCTATCTTTTCCATAAAGGTCGCCTCCAAAAACTAAAATTACGTGACGGACGATTCTACAAGGTGTTATGAATCTTTCAGTTCGCGAGCGTTGATATTTTTTCGGATTTGCCTGTTTTTGTGCGAAAAAGGGCGGAAAAAGCGAGGAATTACTAAATTAAGCTAAGTTGTTAGCTTATTTTAGTGAAGAGGCTGGTCCACCGTTTCTATCATCCTCCTTGCGTACCGCGTGCCGCAGAAAATAAATGGCTCTTTGCGCTTTACGGCTTCTTTACGCTCTGCCCAGGTCCCTATATACTCCTTGCGTACAAGTACGACAGGAGTATATAATAGGTCGATGAGAATTGAACTTCAAAAAATGCTCGCCCAACGCGGAAGGAGTTTGTACTGGCTGGGCCAGAAGTCGGGTGTCCGCTATGCGACATTGTTAGGAATGAGGGAAGGCAAAGCCATCAGGGTCAGCTTGTCGGATCTTGAGGCCCTCTGTAAGGCTTTAAACTGCACTCCCGGCGAACTACTCACACTAACCCAAGGACCTAAACGCAGAAGCGGAATAAAGGGAAAAAATGACTGAAAGGAAGTTTAAAAAGTCTGAAGTTCGCCCACCCGGAACAGGCTGCTTGAAATGTCGGGGTCGCGACAGCAAGGGCCGTGACGTCTGGGCTTGCCGTATCGCTTTGGGCCGAGATGCAGACGGCAAGCGCATTAGCATGAACAAGACGCTTCACGGCACTCGCACTGTTGCCCAAAGATGGATCAGCGAGCAGCTCGCGAAGAAGGATACCGGCGCCGCGATCTTCAAGACAAAAGTGCAACTCTCGGAATACCTCCTAAAGTGGCTTAAGGAAATTGCCAGGCCCCGCGTCAGTGAGCGGACATTTGTCAGCTACGAGTGGCTGCTCAACCACCACATCATCAGGCAGCCGATTGGTAGGCTTCAGCTTGTCCAACTGCGATCACCACATGTTCAAGAAGTTTACGGCAAACTCTCCGCATCCACTGCGCGTCACGTTCATGGTCCGTTAAGAAGTGCCCTTCAGCAAGCCGTAAAGTGGCAGTTAATACATTCTAATCCCTGCGATGGAGTCGAACTGCCTCGGCACCGGGCTCGGGAAATGCGGGCGTTGACAAAGGAAGAGGCAGCCCGATTCGTGGCAGTTGAAAGGTTTACCCGCAAAGAAAACGGAAGGTCAGCTGTGCTCGTTGAAAACAAGCACCGCGCGCTGTTCAACTTCTTGCTGGAAATCGGAGCTCGGCCCTCAGAAGCATTGGCCCTTAAGTGGCAAGATATTGACATGGAGAACGCAACCGCGACCATTCAGCGGACGCTCCAGTGGCATGAGGGCAAGGGCAAAGGCCACTACTTCAGCGAGCCAAAAACCAAACGTTCACGTCGGTCGGTCCCTCTATCTGCCAACCTCATGCGACAACTGCAGGAACACCGTGCGAAGCAGGGCGAGCAGCTGTTGAAGCTAGGTGTCCGCACGGATTTGGTTTTTTCAAATACGGAAGGCATGCCGATAATGAGGAAGAACCTGGTAAGGCGTCATTACAAACCCGCTCTGAAGGCAGCGGGGCTTCCAGTGGACCTATCGTTGTACTGCCTGCGCCACACGTGCGCTTCGCTCCAACTCCAAGCAGGCGTTCATCCGAAGGTTGTCAGCGAACGACTCGGGCATAGCTCCACAACGCTCACCATGGACGTTTATAGTCACGTTATGCCGGGCATGCAATCGGAGGCAACTGCACAGCTTGAAAAGCTGCTTTACGGCTGAGGCGGAGCCAAGTTTCGGTAAATATATACTCCACTGATGGCTGACGCAAAAGGTCTTGTAAAGGGTTGTCGCTAAAACGTGACAGCCAGCGAAACTAGGAGTAGTCTGCGGGGGGCTTCCAACATTCCAACACTGGTGCGTATCTTACGTCGGACGATTATTGAATTCTTTTCATGGAGCCTTCATTTGTTTTTGGAGCCGTTCCGATTCCTTTTGGAGCCGTTCCGAATTGCAGCAGAGAGTGTCCAACTCCATCCGTATCAACAAACGAAACCACGCAGTGAGTCATGCGGTCTTGCATCAGGACGATCAAGTCATAGGCTGCTTCTCCCGCGTTCAGCACAGTGTACTCGGTCAGTGGGGCATCCCAGTCGGCCTGTCCGGCGGAAACTGCCACTCGTTTTAAGAGCTTCCAAATAACTGTTGACTTTTTTGAAGCAAGGGTTTAATGATTGGCTTCTATTGACTTCTGTAAGTCCTGTGTGCGCCCCCGGACGGTTACTTACAGCGGGTCCGATATGGACTCCAACAGACAACCGCCACGCCGATGTAAACGTCGCTGCCGGTCGTGTCGGTCGCTGCGGCCGCCGGGAGGCCGGGCTGTGCCGCTCACGGTCACGTCGCTGGAGCTATAACTGTCGCGGTGAGCGGCATGACCAACGCCGGCACGGTGACCGCGTCTATCCCGGCGGCCGCAGCCACCGACACGACCGGCAACGCCAACGCCGCCTCGACCAGCACCGATAACACCGTCACCTTTACCGTCAACGTGGCAGGGCAACACTCAGAATGGCACGGTAGAGATCGCCGGCGGCTGCTTGGCCGATGAGATTCTTATACTCCAATCGCTTTGCAACAATCCTATAAAGCACATCACAGGATCTCTGAGCATCAGTGTTAGACATCATCCTTTCTAACTTCACCGCGACGTTCTAATAGTCCCATAACCGCAACGTTGCCCGAGCCGTGGAACTACTGCGCATCTGCCGACTAAGCTTAACCGACGGTGCATGTTCCGCCTTGCCACCATTACCATAATTTCATGCGGTGATAAACCTCAGGGCTTTCCATAGGCAAATGACCCATCATTCTAAAAACTGGTTCTCTTTTGGTTCCAAAAATGGAAAAGGCAGTCTCAACGACTGCCCGTAAGTTGTTAATTTGATTGGTGCACCCGGCACGACTCGAACGTGCGACCCCCTGATTCGTAGTCAGGTACTCTATCCAGCTGAGCTACGGGTGCTTGGTGAGCGAAGTCCTGAATATACGGTCCGGTTTTGAGGGTGTCAAGCGAACGAAAATCCCGGTAGTGTCTTAATCAAGACACTACCAAAATCTCAGTTATGATGACGTAGGCACACTCAGTTGGGTGCTAGTCAACTACAGAACCGAGGAGCGGTAGCGACCGGGTCAAGTGTCGCTAGAGTCAAAAACAAGACCGTGTTCCATCAGGTGTTAGTGGCGCCGCACCTTACCTCGTCCCGCCACCGCTTACATCAACGAATCAGCGCGCGTAGTAACCTGGGCGAGTACGTGCGATAAGCGCGGGATGAGTTACTTCGACTCGTATGTCATGCCATTTCCCATCGCGCGGGCGATCGCTAGGCGACTGGTAAGCGACCGTGTAAAGCGTGCGCAGGTCGGCCGCCACCTCGACATAGAGTTTGGCCATTTGATCGAGACGATTGATGTCGGTAAGGCGACCGCCAGTGCGGCGGGCGAGACTTTGAAGTCGGGTGCGAGCCGCTGCATAGATTCCGGTGATGTCAGGACCGGGCAGGGGCAATCGCTTCGGATCGCCGGAAGGCAAGGCGAGGGGATAGATCGTAACTCCTTGCCGGTCCGCAGCATTAAGAACTGCACCCAACGGACCACTGGCGTCAGGCTTGATTGCCGAGAGTGCTTCCTCATCGGTTTGCGCCTGCGCCACCGCCCTGCGATCTACATTGCGCATCCCCGTATCGAGCCCGTCGGTCAGCACGACGATCGCTTTGCGTCGCTTACCTTCTTTCTCCAGTTCCTTCATAGCGTAATTCAGCGCGTCATAGAGATAGGTCTCTCCAGCGCCTTCGGCGAGCTGGATCGCGTAAGCAATTCGGTTGCGATCGGTTGAAAAGCCTATGAGCTTTTTGGTCTTGGCATTGAATTGTACAACTGCCACGCGGTCTTCCGGAGCCAACGCATCCAAAAAACGTTGGGTGGCCAGCTTCAACTGAGGCCGAAAATTTATGGTCGACCCGGAAACATCAAGCAGCAACACCATACTAAAAGGAGCGTTGGTGGGCTCGAACTGGGAGATAGATTGTTTTACTCCGTCTTCATAAACCGCGAAGTCGTTTCGCGTTAACGAGGTGATGGCCCGCCCTTCCTTATCGACCACGCCAACATTTAGTTGCACCAGCGAGACACTCGTTCGAACGACGTCGTCAGGCTCCTGCGCGCGAGAAACGTTTGTTGTCAAAAGTAGCAGCACCAACGTAAGGACGAATAGCGTGGGCTGGATAGAGTTGATAAAGCAGTTTCGAAACGGAGTCATCTGGAATCGCCTGTCCCTGGTTTTTTACGAGTATGCCTGCCAGATTCAGCTTTTTGCAATGCGGCTCGCCGGTTAGCATTGGGTCGTATCTTCGGACGCCGAAAATCGCGGTCCAGTTGCTTATGGTTTAGTTTTCGCCGAGTTACGGGCGCTAAGAGGTTGTCTCGCCAAAGAAGACCACAAATGCAGAATGGGGAGCGTTGGACACTGTGGGGAAACCTTGGCGCTTAGGAAGCTGGAGCTTAATACCCGGTCTCTCCCAAGCCCGTGAAGCGGCTCTAGTCAGGCGGCGGAAAAACAAACACGATCCACGAAATCGCACGAATGCATGTCCTATTTCGAGTTACTTCGTGTGATTTCGTGGATCGCTTTGCTGCTTGTTTCCACATCACGCTTAGACCAATGGTGGATCACTTCACGATAACAGTCGAAGTACGCTATGCAATGGAACGCTAAGGCAAGCCTGCCTGGGAAACCTGGCGTTATTCTAAAGGAGACTCGGCAGAATCGAGAGTCTTGGCTGGATGGCAAGTTTCAGTTGAAGAACTGTTTGCCGGCTTCGTACGATTTCATCCGTTAGTCTTGCGTTTCACATATCCTGCGTCAAAAAAGCCCGGGCCAAAACCCAAAAAAGTATCTACGGTAATTTGGAGGTCAGGAAGGGTGGCTGCGGCAGCAGGCGCTTTGAGTCCGTAGCGGACTAAAAATAGGACAACGCAAAAAGATCTGGTTTTTCGGACGGCTGGCAGTATAATGCCTCGCGCCCAACACCATTGGTGACCTCACAAAAATCGAGGGTCTTAAGCTTTCGAATCCTGAATGGGTGCTAGTAAACCCGTCTCCTGCTGGGGCAGAGACCTCACAACCTTCATTGCCGGAGGCTCAACAATGTATCGCCCAAATTTCTGCGCTGAATGCGGCGCTAGGATTCTTCGCCTGCACTGGCATGCGTGGACCAGTCGCAGATTTTGCGACGGTTGCTCAAAGCGTTTGCTCAAACACCGCCTGAAAGATCCCCTGGTAGGGGCCATAGCGCTGTTAGGTATCGGCATGATTGCCGGCCGCGCGGGACGTCCCGCTCCGCCCCCACTGATCATCGAACGCAGCGCCACTTCGCCTCTTTACAAGCCGCAGGGCAACGGCGCGTCTGGTGAAACTGATAAACCTCCAGCCAACGCTGAGTCTACGAACCTACATCCGACGCAAAACTCTCAAGTCACACCCGGGGAGGAATTGGTTTACATTTGCGGTGCGCGCACAAAAAAGGGGACGCCCTGTGCTCGTCGCGTTCATAGTGCCGTACGCTGCTGGCAGCACAAAGGATCGCCGGCGATACTGCCGACAGATAAGCTGATGGTACGCGAGTGAATGGTGGAGCTAGCTGAACAAAAGGACTTACCGCTAGTCGTGGCTCAGAACTATCGCTACATGCGCTCTTTTCGCACGGCCAGGCGGCTGATCGCGGATGGCGTCCTGGGGCGGGTCGGGATTGTTGTCTGTCAATACTATCGGGTTCCTCATGAAATGGCTCTGTCCCTCGCGAGCCTTCAGCACAGCGTACTTTGGGGTATGGGTGTTCATCACCTTGACGCCCTGCGTTACATAATTGGAAGAAACGTCACACAGGTCATGGCCGAAAGTTTCACACTTCCCTGGGGACTACTCCCGCCAGGCGCATCACTCAGAGTCATGCTTTCCATGGAAGAGGGCGCGCGCGTATTTTACTCGGCTACTTACGAGTCCAGCGGACACGAATTTTTCGAACGCGGGCAAGAGTTCTACACTCGCTTTGTGGGAGAGCGGGCTACTTTGCACGTGTTCCCACGCTGGCTCATACTTTGCGAGCGCAACAAACTACCGCGCTTGGTCCGACGTGGGGCTCGATCTGTCACCGAGGAGCAGGTCTTGCTGGGCCAATTCGAACGTTTGTTGCTGGCAGGTGAGAAGCCCGATTCAAGTGGGCGCGACAACCTGCAAACCATGGCAGTGGTGGAAGCATGCGTCCGTTCCGCGAACGAACAGAGGTGGATCAACCCGCAGGAGTTGTTTAATGAACACGAATGACGGACCGCAGCTGTTAGCTTTTGCAGTTGATGCCGCCGAGCCAACCCTCATACGTAAGATGATTGAGCAGGGTGAAATGCCTACGCTGAAGTCCCTGCTATCCGAGGGCAGGTGGACGAGGGTCAAGTCCCCAGCTGACATCGGCAGCGGTTCGGTCTGGCCCAGTTTTTTCACGGGCGAAGGGCCAGAGGTACACGGAGCCTATGGCGAGTGGTGTTGGGAGCCGGAGCAAATGGGAATCCGGCGCATAACTGGTCAGCAACTGACCCCGTTTTGGAAGACGCTTGCCGAGAACGGCACCACAGTCGGAGTCTTCGATGTTCCGTTTATGCCGCTGATTGGATTGTCGAAAGGCTTTGAGGTTTCCGAATGGGGACCACACGATCTAGTTGAGGGGCGTGTCCACGCGGCTCCGGAACGGGTGGCAAATATAGTCTCAAACCAGCTAGCTCATCCCTTGTCTTATGACCGCCTGGACGTTGGCGGGCTGGACGATTACGAGAATCTGCAACGGTTAATGTCCGCAAGTTTGGACGGGATAAGAATGAGAGGATCTCTGGCTAAGAGTTTGCTTACGGAAACGCGCCCTCATCTCTCGCTGATTGCTTTCACCGAAATTCATCATGCGGCACATTTCCTCTGGCATACGGTGGACCCCGAGCACCCAGTCTATGGCAAGGAAGTGTTTGGCAATCTCCGCACGATCAAACCGACCTTAAAGGACATCTATCGTGAAGTTGATCGCCAGATGGGAACTCTCTGCATGGCATGCAACCGTGTCATGGAGTGCCAGCGCTTCTGGCGCCGCTACTTTGTGAAAAGGGCTTCGCACGATTGGCAGATTGGAAATCACAATCGTGGACCGAGCGGGCTATCGCGCTCATGGCCGCTGCCAAGCGTCGCAGCCCGACTGCGCTGAAGAAGCTCTACTACAAAACCATGCCTACTAGCACGACGCAACGACTCGCCCGGCCAACGATGATGCCGGCATATGACTGGAACCGCACCCGCGCTTTCTCCCTGCCAAGCGACCAGCACGGTTGGATTCGGATTAATCTTAGAGGGCGGGAGGCGGGGGGGATAGTTCCAGTAGATGAATACGAGGGGCTCTGTCGCGAACTTGAACAACTGATTCGATCCTTGACTACGGAGGATGGCAAGCCCCTTGCGCGAGAAGTCATTCGAACGGCAGAGCGAGGGGAGGAGGCGCTCGCGCTGAGGCTTCCGGACCTGGTAGTACACTGGGAAGACGAAATCTTCGCGACGCGTTTACGCATTAAAGGTTCTTCAGTCGTGTCTCAGCCGGTCGGCCAAAAACACAACGGGCAGCATGCGCTCGATGGTTTTTGCATATTGAGAGGCGCGGCCGATTTGCCTCAGGGTGATTTGATGCTCGCTACTGACATACACCGGGTTATCTCGAGGAGTCTTCAACTCCAAGAACTGGTGCGTTAAGAGAACTATTTGAGCCTTAAGCCTCAAATGGTACGATAAGTCCAGAATCGGAGGTTTGAATTATGCAGGCTCTCGACACGGCCCCACAGGTCAGCTTCTCACCACTCTTGCACAGTTACACACTCGAAGAGTTTTGGGCCCTGCCGGAACCCGACGATCGCTCTCACTACGAATTGATCGGAGGTTTTCTTTTCATGGTTCACCACCTGACCCGCCTCACGGTTCCATAGACTCCCGTTTGGCCAGATCGCTGATTCAGTTCCTGCTCACTCATGAGAATCATGGTGAAGTTCATCATCCGCGTGAGGCAATCTATACGGATCTTTATGCTGGTACTTACCTGGAACCCGACATGATGTACGTCTCGCAGGAATTGCTGGAACGCATGGGGCCCAAGCGAACCTCCGCCGATATCGTCTTTGAATACCTTTCCGCCAGCAACGCCGTTTATGATCGCACTACGAAAGCGCATACGTATCTTGCTCTGGGTGTGCGCGAACTATGGCTGGTGGATCACTTCACGATAACAGTCGAAGTACGTTATGCAATGGAACGCAAAGGCAAGCCTGCCTGGGAAACCTGGCGTTATTCTAAAGGAGACTCGGCAGAATCGAGAGTGTTGGCTGGCTGGCAGGTTTCAGTTGAAGAACTGTTTGCTGGCTTGGTCTAAGCGTGATGTGGAAACAAGCAGCAAAGCGATCCACGAAATCACACGAAGTAACTGGAAATAGGGCATGCATTTCGTGCGGTTTCGTGTGATTTCGTGGATCGTGTTTGTTTTTCAGCCGCCTGACTAGAGCCACTTCACCGCTCTGGCCGTACGATTTCATCCGTTAGTCTTGCGTTTCACATATCCTGCGACAAAAAAGCCCGGGTGATGCTCGATTCACCCGGGCTTTCGATGTCTACTACCTCGGGTTTGGTCTCAAACTACTTGATCGTCTTCACCGGCCCGGCAGGCTTGGCTGGCAGATGCGTTGGCTGTTTAAGTCGCGCCATTATTTCCGCGATGCCACGCTCGAGCTGCTGATCCTTTCCGTCCAGTACTGACTTCGGATCGTTGTCTACCTCGATGTCAGGATCAACGCCGTAGCCCTCGATCACCCATTCACCTTTCGTGTTGGCAAAGCCGGATTCAGGGACCGAAATTCCGCCGCCATCAATCAGCTGCCCGCGATTGCTAATGCCAACGACGCCGCCCCACGATCGTTTTCCGATTAAGGGGCCGAGCCCTGCTTCACGGAACATGGCGGGGAAGATGTCTCCGTCAGAGGCCGAGTTCGCATCCAGGAGCGCCACCATGGGACCGGTAAACACACCGTCCGGATAGGTGTTGGCCTCATCCGCTGTACGCGAGTAGTTAAGCGCCAGCAGCTTGCGTCGCAATCTTTCGATGAGCATGCGCGAGACATTCCCGCCGCCATTCGCGCGGACATCCACGATCAGCGCTTCTTTGCGGATCTGCGGATAGTACCACTTGATGAATTCGCGGATTCCGTTTGCGCCCATGTCAGGAATGTGAATGTAGCCAACGCGGCCGCCGGTTGCTTCCGATACTTTGCGCCGGTTCGCAACGATCCAATCCAGGTAAATCAAGTTTCCTTCGTCGGTAATCGGGCGGTACGAGATCGTGCGAGCACCTTCCATTGTGGGTCTATTATTCACGGTTAGCTGGACGGGATTGTCCGCCTTGTTGCGCAACAGACGATACGGATCGTCGGTGCCTTTGAGCTCTTCGCCGTCGATTGCGAGAACGTAGTCGCCGACTCTGGCGTTTACGCCAATCTCGGTAAGCGGTGAACGATAGATATCTTCTTCGTTTTGTCCCCCGAAGATCTTGGCGATGCGATAGCGACTGGCGGTCTTGTCAAGTTCGAAGCGCGCCCCCGGCAAACCTACGCGAGGCCGCTGCGGAATCTGGAAATCGCCGCCCTCCACGTACGCATGCTGCACCGTTAACTCGGAAATCATCTCACTGATCACATAGTTCAGATCGGAGCGGTGGGCCACGTACTGCAACAGTGGTTTGTATTGCTCACGCAGGGCCACCCAGTCGTAACCGTGCATGTTTGAAACGTAGAACCAGTCGCGATAACGGCGCCAAACTTCGTTGAAGATCTGATTCCACTCCTCGGCAGGTACACGATCTACCGAGAGTCCGGTAGTCGGCACCACCTTCTTCGACTTATCGCCTAGAGGGGTGGCATCGTACAAGTTGTAGGTCGGACCCTGGGCCACAAGCACCTTGGCGCCGTCGTACGACATCGAGTAGCCACGCACATCTTCCGCGAGCGTTGTCTCTTTGCGATCTTTAATAGAATAGATACGAAGCGATGCCGGCCGGTCGCCTTGTCTGCCGTAATAAAACGCCGGTCCGATGCCGTAGAGCAGATGTCCGGTTTTTGCCGATAGACCGCCGTAGTTGTCGGCGCC
>JACCUI010000235.1 GCA_013811945.1 Pyrinomonadaceae bacterium
AATGGAATGACGGCCTTCTCGACCTGCAACAGGTCTCAGATAGTAGACTACTTTCAGGGCGCATGACACAGAGTTTCTAGCTTCATATGGGCTCGCCGCTTCGGCGGGCTGCGCAGCTGACCTGCAAGTTAGCGCAGCTTGAGCCGTCCTTTTGGGGATCGTATCTGTCCTTGCCACTGCACTTCAAAAAGTTGAGTGCAGCCGCTACCGCATCGCGGGTTCGGTATCGCCCCAGGCGATACCCGAGTGAGCCTGCTGCTTTCCCGCCGTTAGATTATCGCGGTTCTGCAAGCCATGTTCTGACGCAACTGCTCGCCTGCGAGCAGTGTTCAACACAGCCAAAGCTTCCCCATTCTTTCCGCGTAGCGACACGAACCTCTCCCCACCTGGTGCTAAGTGAAGAAACGGTTTGACTTGTCGGCACAGCATACGGTGACGTGGAGAGTGAATGACGTTCACCTCGCTCATGGCACAACCGTTGCTCAACAGAAGCTTGCACTAGAAATGTTGCCGTGATCGGCGAGGAGCGATCTCTCAGGTTTCCTGAGATGACGCCTGCACTTCTTGTGCAACCTTCTTGCCCAGACAGCGCGCGAACGTCCGGGCCCTAACCTAAACCCTTTCAGCAGAATTAAAGGAGAAAACAAATGAAAACGATTAAGAATTTCCTCAAGGACGAGAGCGGTATGGAAACTTTGGAGTACGCGGTTATCGCCGGCCTTATCGCTCTTGTTGCAGTGTTCATCTACGGGACCAGCGGCACTTGGAGCGGAACCCTCGCCAATAGGCTTCAGAACGCCGCTGCACAAAACTAGTCGCTGCCGTCCGACAACGACCACTTGCGAAAGGTGACGGGCGAGCGCTGCAAACAGCTCAAGCCCGTCAACTCTTTCGATTTTACGTCGGGACACCTTCTCATCTTGCTGATGAGCGGACTATGACTGTTCGAGGTGGAGAAACGCAAAAATGCTTGCCCCTCAGAATATTGCCATGGCTACTCTGTTCGTACCGATGGCGGCCATCATCACCTACATGGATGTGCGCTACCGGCGCATTCCCAACAGGCTTGTGCTGGTCACACTTCTCGGCGGGCTTGCACTTAACACCATCTTCGGTGGGACTCAGGGCCTGCTCGCGAGCCTGGGCGGCTTCGTCCTTGCTTTCGCGTTGATGTTCCTTTTCCACGCCTTCGGCACGATGGGCGCCGGCGACGTCAAACTTTTTGCCGCCATTGGAGCGATTAACGGAATCTCCCTGGTACTGCCGACGCTGATGATAGTGGCACTCACAGGCGGGCTGCTTGCCATCTGCAAGATGGTCTACTCCCGTCGCGTAGTCTCAACCATGTTCGGCGTGTTCCAGTTCTTTGTCGGCCTGCTGCCGGGCCAGAGGGTGCCGCGCTTCGAAGTACCGTCGGACCCCAACTATACGCTGCCTTATGCGGTGCCGATTTGTTTCGGCAGCCTCATTGCGTTTTTTCTCTTTCGCGCCTGAGGCGCTAAGAGGAATCCAGTTCACAATCGGCATATTACTTCAGTCACGGGTAGCTTAGTAGTAGCTCAGTAATGGAGAAATTGAATCATGCGAAATAAACGTCTCATCATTGCGCTGACTGGCGCCGTGCTTTGCGGTCTGCTTGGTGTCACGCTGATCACCCGCTATCTCTCGAGCGTTCAGGCTTTCGCTAAGGACCTCGGGAACGTGGTCGTCGCTAAGCAGGAGATCCAACTCGGCGAGAGGATCACAGCCGACCACCTGACGCTAGCCCCGATTCCAAATGGCTCAGCCCCTGAAGGGTTTTTCCGCGCGATGGATAAGGTCGTCGGCCGCGTCGCGATCACGCCCATTGGCGTGCGCGAAACCATCACGACCCTCAAACTTGCGCCGGAAGGAGTAGGCGCCGGTCTGTCGGCGGTGATTCCAGAAGGCTACCGCGCGATGACTGTGAAGGTTAACGATGTTGTGGGAGTGTCCGGTTTTATTATGCCGGGCTCGTTCGTCGACGTAGTAGCCATCATCCTTCCGCTGACACAGCAAGGGGTCGACGGAAAGGGCCCGATCTCCAAAATCGTGCTGCAAAACATCAAGGTGCTCGCAAGCGGGTCGAAGATCGACTCGCCCGAAAACCAGCGCGAACCGTCGGAAGTGAAGGCCGTGACACTTCAGGTGACCCCCGAGCAGGCAGAAAAGCTGGTGCTCGCTACCAACGAAGGAAAACTGCAACTCGTTATGCGCAGCTACAGCGACCAGGAAGATACCCAAACCAGCGGCGCCAACAAAGGCACGCTTCTTAGCGGTGAGTCGTTTGTGGCCCAGCCCCCACCACCGACAGAAGTCTCCAACCAATCTAAACCGCGGCCCAGGCCGGCGGCCCAGGTCAGGCAAGCCCACATAGCAGCGCCGCGCGAAGCGAGGCCTGCGAAACCAATCTCGCGCAACTCTGTGGAGTTGATTGAGGGCGCGAAAAGACGCGAGGTCGAAATACCGTAGCGCGGATCGAGCC
>JACCUI010000238.1 GCA_013811945.1 Pyrinomonadaceae bacterium
TCCTTGCGCTGGGTGATATCTGTGGCAAGGGTTTGGCGGCCGGGATGTGGACCACGCATCTGGTGGGATTGGTGGGAGCGCGGGTGGCCGTGACGTCTAAGCCGGAAGCCATCGTGGCCGGCGTTAACCGCGACATCTGCCTGCTGAAATCATTTATGCCCCTCGCCAGCTTGTTTCTCGCGAAGTTAGACTCGGCCACGGGGATCGTCAAATACTGTAGCGCCGGACATCCTCCGGCTCTGCTTTTGCGAGCCAATGGTGAATTGGAATTGCTGTCTGAGGGTGGAATGCTGTTGGGCGTGGTTCCTGCGGCCCCCTACGTCTGTGGATCCTTCGAACTGAGGGCTGGCGATGTGTTGATGATCTACTCCGATGGGATCACCGAATCGCTTAACTGCACAGGGGAGGAATTTGGTTACGGGCGCCTGGAGGCGAAACTGCGGCTCGCACAAGCCAGCGCTGCCGATGCGGCTTCCCGCCCCGATACGGTTTCCAGCGCTGCTGATGCGGTTCACGAGTCGCAACTGCGAGCCACTCAAGCCAGCGATGCTAATGCAGTTCTCTTCTCTGTGTTGGGTGCCGTTCAGGATTTTGCGGCAGCCTGCCCGCTCGTAGATGACATGTCGCTGGCCATCGTCCGCCGCGACAGTCGATGATCCGCCCCCTGGAGGGCAGGAGGCAGACGGCGGAGCTGGAGGCAGGAGAAGTAAGTAGCGAGTGCTGCGGCTCTCGCCCACCGCTCACGTGGTTGTTGTCTGCCTACTGTTCGCTGTCTACTGATTCCTTTCTGCGTAATCTGCGGATACCTCCTGCCTCCTGCTCCTGCCTCCTCCCGCCTGCCTTCCCCCGCTCCGGTCTCGCATACTGGTCCAGTCCGAATCCAAGAGAAAGCGTGGCCAGTAGGAATGCAGACGAGAAAAAGTACGGCGCCGAAACTCCGATTGAGTCAAAGGCCCAACCGAAGAATAGTGGTGCAATGATGCGAGCGACCCCGCCATACGTCTGTTGCATCCCCATGTAGAGGCCGCGTTCTCTGGGAGCGGTGACTCGCGACAGGAGCGCGGTCACGCACGGAAAGGTAAAGGCCGTGCCCAGAGGGATCAGCGCTACCGCCAACGCCAGCATCCCCAGGTTTTGCGACAACGGCATCCCAACAACTCCGGTAGCCAGGAGCACGATGCCCAGACGCGAGAGGTTCGCTTCGCCCAGCCAATCGACTGCGCGGCCCAGGAGCAGAACGCGGGCGAAAACGGAGATGGCGCCAACGTACATGAAGAAATAGCCAATCGTCAGTTCGGTAACCTGAAAGCGCGCATTTAGAAAGAGGGCGAGGACGGCAAAACTTCCCTGGAAGGCACCAATCGCGATCGCATAAATCCATATCAGACGCGACGACGGCTCGCTCGCGCGCGAGATGACACGCCAGATGGCCTGACGCGAAGTCTGACGTACCTCGCCTGCCTGGTGCTGGTCACTGAAATCACGCGACTCTTTCAAATAGCGCGCGACGAAGACCATGTTTAGCAGACAGAGGGCCGCCGCGAGGATTCCCGGCGCCGCGTGGCCCATCTGGAGGGTCGACGAGCCCGGCATCAGATCGCGCGTTCCCAACGTGATAGCAAAGGAGCCGAGCACCGGCCCCAGCGCCACACCGAGATTAGTTGTCGCCGAAAGCCAACCCAGTGCTCGCGCCCGATCCTTCGGATCGGTGGAGTCGGCCACGTAAGCCTGGATGACTCCCACTGTTCCTCCGCCTGCTCCCTGCACGATGCGCGAGATGAACAGGAGGAGCAGCGAGTGTGCGAATCCGAAAATCAGATACGCGATCGCCGACGCCCCTAACGCAATAAGCAGCGTGGGCCGTCGTCCCACGCGATCAGAAAACCGGCCCCACATGGGCGCGCTGATCAGTTGTGCCAGGGTGAAGGAGGCGACGATGAAGCCGATGATGATCCCGATCCCAAAGTGCATCCCCAACACATCGATGCCTGAGCCTCCGAGTGACTTAACATAAAACGGCAGGAGCGGAATGATCATCAGCAGCCCCAGCATGTCCACGAATGCCGTGGCCATTAGGGTGAACAGCTTCGCGGGGATCTTCCGCACTTCCCTCCAGAGCACATAAAGCAGCCCAACCGCGATCGCGACGAGTAACACACGCACGATCGGCGATTGGAACGATTGAGCTATGCTCTGTTGGAGAATCATTTCAACGTGATATCCACAGATTGCGCAGATTGCACAGAATAGGGGCCTAGTGCACTGCCAGACACAATTTCAACTGTTTATCTGGCTCATAACACGTGCACGACAATCAACTCATTTTAGCTGCATTGATCTTAAATCTTCGTAATCTGTGAATGGTTCTTTTCCGCCCTGATTGAAAGACACGTGTGCGGAGCGCATGGTCTCCATCACCAATCAATCTAAATCGATTTCTGTCGCAGCTAAACGCGCATCGTTCCGCTCTCCATCTCGACCTCGTTCCTGTTATCGTAGGTGAAACACCACGCGAGGCTCTGCGCAAGAGCATGGATCTGGCCAACATGCGGAGTTCAGGAAGGGCTGTTGTTTCAGACCAATCAAATTAGGACTGCATTCGCATCGGCAGCGCGAGCACTGCTGACTGACTCGGAATCTTTGAAAATTCGAACCACAAGTGGATCAAGCACGGACCCTGAATAAAAACCTTAAAAAGCTAAATGGTAAATCGCGAATAGATAAGAGCCCGGTTCAGCTACTGCCATGCCGCTATTACTAATCCACGTCTCGCGATTCACGGCCGGTTAGCCAAAAACTTAAGCATCGCCTCATTGAAGGCTTCCGGGTTCTCGCGCGGCGAACCGTGGCCCGCCTTCGGAATGATGACCTGCTCAGCTTTTGGAAGAAGCCGTGCGAGCTCTTCGTTGACGAGCTTGTGAATCTTGATCGTGTTTTCACCGGTGATGATCAGAACCGGAATACGCAACCGCCCTACTTTGACTTTAGACAGGTTCGGAAAAGGATCGGAAGATGAAGTGTTTGCTTTGAAGAAACGGGAGTTCTGCATGACGGCGGCACGACTTTCCGGCGATAGTTTGTCGAACCTGCCCGTTCCGGCGAAGCCGTCTACCAAGATCCTCATCGCCACCTGGTTATCCCCCGTCTTAAACGCTTCGGTGGCAGGCTCCCAAATAGTAGTCATAAACTCCTCGTAGGCAGCCGCGCCTTTTGGAGAGTCTCTCACCCACTCATGAACAGGGGGCTCCGCGAGAACCAGGCTGCGAACCATCTCAGGATGTTTGACGGCTAGTACTAGCGCCGTGAACGCCCCGATGGATGTACCAATCAGATGTACGGGTCCGAGCCCCAGCTTACGGATAAGTGCGGCGAGGTCATCGGCTTCTGTAAACGCCGACTGATACTTTGCCGTTAACGGATTATTGTTGGGATAGTTGTAGCGGCGGCTGTAAGAGATGACCCGAAATTGCGGGAACAACACCTTCATCTGAGGCTCCCAGGAGCGGTAATCACCCTGACCTCCGTGAAGGAGAATGAGGGACTCATCTTGTCCCTGCTCGATGTAATGCAATTCCACTCCACCAACACGAATCTTTGTCGGCTGAACACTTTGACCAATAGCCTGTCCGCAGAGCAGTAAAGAGAGCAAGGGAAGTAATGCAAGTCTCATCATTTCGTCCCATCATACATTTCTTTATGCAGTAGTGCTCAGCCCACTTTCGGTGGCCTTACGATAGCAAGCGGGAGGTCGTGGTACCACTCAAGAGTCAGAAATTCGCAGGCTGGGAAGGGCGGTTTATTCCCGCTTGCGTTAGCAACACTCAACATCAGATTATCAGCCCGGCATGGCGGGGAGTGCTCAGGAAACGAGAATGCCACATTAGGGCTTGAGCATGACGAATCAGCCGGGGTAAACCGCCCTTCCCAACCTACGAGTTTCCCAATGTTGAGCAGTGTACCGGACCCATTCTAATTTTTTCACAGCTTCGGTGCCGGTAGTCCTGGCCCTGTCCTGAGTCGCCTTCTTCGCGCTAATATGCTGACAAATTATCTTCCTGGAGCATTCAATGAGATCAACAACCGTACTTCTCTTGCTGCTTGGCATCTTTATCAGCGGCTTGGCCCAGACGCCCTCGTCTGAGCGCCAACAGTTCCTCCGCGTGGAAGCACCAGTGATCGCACTGGCTCATGTGCGTGTAATCGATGGAACCGGCGCGGCACCTCGCGACGATCACACCGTAGTCATCGCTGACGGCAAGATCCTCTCAATAGCGCCGAGCACAACTGCGAGTTTGCCACCCGGCGCCCAGGTACTCGATCTCAAAGGCTACACGGTGCTGCCAGGATTGGTGGGCATGCACAACCACATGTTCTTCCCTCAAGGAGGCTCGCCTCCGATGTACTCCAACATGGGCAGCAGCTTCCCACGTCTCTATCTCGCACTTGGGGTCACTACGATTCGCACCACCGGCAGCGTAGCGCCCTTTACCGACTTGGAAATCAAGAAGCTGATCGACGGCGGCCGCATGATCGGTCCGAAGATGCACATTACCGCGCCATATCTGGAGGGACGTGGATCCTTCACGCCCGTGATGCACGAGCTCACCGGCGCTGACGATGCGCGGCGCATGGTGAACTTCTGGGCCGATCAAGGCGCGACATCTTTCAAAGCTTACATGAACATCACCCGCGACGAGCTGCGCGCAGTTGTAGAAGAAGCGCACAAGCGCGGGCTGAAAGTCACGGGTCACCTCTGCTCAATCGGCTATCGCGAAGCGGCGGAGATTGGCATCGACAACCTCGAGCACGGCTTATTCGCAGATTCAGAGTTTGTTCCGGGCAAACAGCCTGATCAGTGCCCGGGCAGCGGTGCGGTTCCGGCCAGCCTGCGGCAATTGGATCTGAACAGCGCTGCTGCGCAGGAAACTATCCGCACCCTCGTGGGGAAGAAAGTTGCGATCACATCCACCCTCCCTGTCTTCGAGGCAGCGGGTGCCCCCTTATCCCAAAGCGGGATCGGAGCGGCTAGCGCGCTGATGAACTCTCGGGTGTTTAGCGTGATGTCAACCGACGCACGTGTGCGTTATCTGACTGCGCGGGCGCGCGTTTCTTCTACTTCGGATTACACGGCTCTCCTGCGCAAGGCGATGGACTTTGAACGCGCCTTCGTCCAGGCTGGCGGGTTATTGATTGCGGGCCTCGATCCAACGGGCAACGGTGGCGTGGTCGCTGGCTTCGGCGACCTGCGCCAGGTCGAGCTGCTGGTAGAAGCAGGTTTCACGCCCCTGGAAGCGATCAAGATTGCCAGCTTAAACGGCGCCAAGTTTCTGGGAGAAGACGCGCGCATCGGCTCCATCGCTCCAGGCAAACAGGCAGACTTGATGGTCGTGAGGGGAAATCCCGCCGCCAACATTCTCGACATCGAGAAGGTCGAGATCGTTTTCAAAGACGGCGTCGGCTACGACTCGGAAAAGTTGATCCAATCAGTGCAGGGATTGGTCGGGATCCGGTGACCGGTTGCGCCGGGGCTCTTATCCGCAGATTACGCAGATGCGGCGGAAGGTTTCACGCCATTGTGCCGTGCTGGGAATCAGTTCAATGGGAACTCTAATCTGTGGAATCGGCGTAATCTGTGGATGGCTGTTGCATTGCCTCATGCGCCAAAACAATACATCGCGCTGCGAGTCCTGATGTAAATCTGGCCGTCTGCAATTGCCGGGGTCGCGAAGACTTCGTCGTCCAACTCGTTCACCCCCAGTACCTGCCAATCGCCGGCGGCCCTCAACACAGACACCTGACCGCCCTGACCGATCAGGAAAACCTTGTCGTCCGCCGCGACGGGGGACGAAAAGTATTTATCAATAGCCCCGTGCAGGCGTCCCTGCTTGATCACCTGTCCGGTCGCT
>JACCUI010000255.1 GCA_013811945.1 Pyrinomonadaceae bacterium
TCGTCGCTCATCACTATTTGGGCTCGGCGTATGCGATCAAGGGCAATTTTTCAGAGGCGCTCGCTGAATATCAGAAGGCCAGACAGCTGAATCCAGATGATCCGCACGTGGTGGCCCTACTTGCACGCCTCTATGCCGTCTCGGGCAAGAGAGACGAGGCGCTGCGAACGCTTGCACAACTAAAGTCGATGGCCAGGGAGCGATATGTGGCTGACTACAGCATGGCCCTGGTGTATGCGGGACTCGGCGAGAAGGAGCACGCGTTCTCGCTGCTTGAAAAAAGTTACCGAGAGCACACCGTAGATATGCTCACTCTTCACTATGATCCGCTCATCGACAGCCTTCGATCAGATCCGCGCTTTACCGACCTCCTGCGACGCGTGGGATTGCCGTTGGCAACGGGAAATACTACTCAGAACGGCACAGCCAGTCAGAGCAGAATAAGAAGAAATAGAGCTTCAGATTTTTATCCTTTATCGGAATTTGGCAATCACGTGTGCGCCTAAGCGGCCGTAAACCCACCGTCAATCATGTGAATTCCACCCGAGCAGAACGAGGCTTCGTCGCTTGCCAGAAACGCGGCGAGGTGGGCCACTTCTTCGTTCGTGCCGTACCGCTTCAGGGCAATCAGCGCTGTCAGAGTCTCATGCACCCCTTCGGGATTCTCAGGCTCGAGTTGCGATTCAAGCGAGCGCATCATCCGATTCTCGATGGGGCCAGGCGCCATGGCATTGACGCGTATTCCTGAAGCGCCCAACTCAAGGGCTGCCGTTTTGACCAAGCCGCACACTGCATGCTTGCTGGCGATGTAGGGAGCGACTCCTGGAAAACCTATCACTCCTGCAATTGAAGCCACCGCCAGCATCGAGCCGCCACCTCGCTTTTTCATCGGCTCGACACAGTATTTCATGGCCAGCCAAACACCCAGGACGTTCGTGCGAAGTACCTGTTCAAATACTGCCAGGCATTGTTTTTCCAGCGGCTTAGTCACCCCTTCCGTGCCGGCGTTTGCGAGCAGGATGTCTACGCCGCCAAAGGCCTCAACCGTTGCGGCAACTGCGCAGCCGTCGCCTCCTCATCCGCAGCATCCGCCACAAAATGGGCCAGTCCTCGATTAACGGCCAGTCTGTCGCGGGTGTCCTTAAGTTTTTCCGCCGAGCGGGCCACCAACATGACGTTGGCTCCTGCGTGCAGGAATAGCTTCGCCGTAGCTTCACCGATACCGCCCGTGGCCCCGGTTATGATCGCCACCTTTCCCAGCAGCTTTCTTCCAGGCTCAGGTTTCTGATTCATCATTTGATTCCTTACGCCTTCACCGTCGTCCTAATTCGAGACCGGGACTCGTCCTCAGTGCCCCGGTCCGCCGGCAGCCCGCTTTTTCTGATTGTACGACTCTGCAAGTAGCCCTACGCGGCCCCTCTTTCATGTGCGCACGTAGCTGCGGCTGTTGACATCACGCGAACTCGGACTTTGCGCTATTTCACCAAACACAATGCATGCCATCTCACCTGAAGATCCTAGCTCACAGGCGTTTCTGAGTAAGAAATTATCTGCCACTTACCTCGACGGTTTACCCACACTTCGGTCGCGTACACTGGCCGAAACGGTTTCCCATCAAACGATCCTTTGAGGTCACATGTGTATCGAAGAATTACTACATCCTTCGCGGCCTTTATAATTTTTGGATCGTCTTGTGAGTAAGATTCGATGGTGAGCTTATCGATGGTAGCAATATCCTGTTGAAGATTTGAAGGGCCGGCGAGAGTGTAGGCCACATATTCCTCGGCAGAAAGAGCTTTGATTGCCGCGATGTTTCTACTCTTGTAGGCCTCCCAAGTCTCCTTGGATCTATCCCTAATCATTTGGTCAAGGGAGTTTCCGCCGGCATTGGTGGACTTTGACTTCGAGTTAGCGCCTGTCTGTGCGATGCTCAGAGTGGTAGCCGCCACGAGGCTGATAACGACAAGGGCGAGGTTCTTTTTCATGGTCTCAATCCTTTCGAGTGTTGAATTCAAGTTTGTACAGATCGATCGTGGCGCCTCAGCTGAGCGCCACTGCCCGCCGTTGACGGCTTTTCCGTTGGCGGTGTGACGAGCGTTTAACGCTTAGGTTCCAAAACAATCTCCCGCGCCAAGCGGTCAGCCAAAACTTCTCGAATTTCCAGACGGTCGCGGTAGCCTTGTCTTTGTTTTTCGTCGTTGCCGATGACCGTTTGCAGTAGCGCATCGGTTTTGTCCAGATTTTGCTCGTATGTTGCCAGATCTTTGTATTCCGTTAAAAGCATTAGGTTCCAGTCAGTTGAGCCGTGCGCTTCGGTTTGCAGGACTTTGTAAGAGATAATTTGCCCATCTTTTTTCAACGCTTCCTGCTCGCGCTTCCAATCGCCGGCGACATAGTTTAGATAAGCCGTATCCATTCCCGGCTTCATGCGGATAAATCCGATGCTCCAAACCGAGCCGTTGCGATAAGGGCGATTGACTTGTGCAAATGTGACGACACTTAAAGCGAGCACAAGAGCGACGAGCAAACCTAAAAACTTGCGATTACTCTTCATAGTTCTCTCCTTCTTAATCAAATTAGTGCTGGGGATATGGGTTTTTGTCTCGACTGTTGCTGCACTGTTTAAAGTAACAGTCACCCAGGCGTCGATAACTTTGCTTAATACTCTCATTGGTAAAGGGGGAATCCGGGGACAAAAATGTTCATGGCTGGAAAGAATATTTCAGCGGACTTCGCATTATGGCTGAGACGGAACGATGTGCTACTTTGTTGGTCCTTCGTACGACTAGCCCGAGCGGACGAAGCGACTATGGAATCCCCCAAACCACAAAACATCACCCAACTGTTGGTTGCCTGGAACCAGGGAGATCAGGAGGCGCTGGCGCAACTGACCCCCCTGGTGTACCGGGAACTCCATCGGTTGGCGCACGGCTATCTGGCGAGCGAACGGCGCGGGCACGTGCTCCAAACCACGGCGCTGGTCAATGAGGCATTCGTGCGGCTGATAGATTGGCAGCAGGTGGAATGGCAGAGCCGCGCGCATTTTTTCGGCGTCTCAGCGACGCTGATGCGGCATATTCTGGTGCAATTCGCCCGCGAACAGCAGGCGGCGAAACGCGGTGGTGATCGGATCCAGGTTTCGCTCTCCGAAGCCGCCGCCGTCAGTACGCCGCATAATCCCGATCTCATAGCGCTGGATGACGCCCTGACCACGCTGGAAAAACTCAACCCGCGCCAGGCCCGCATTGTCGAGTTGCGTTTTTTTGGCGGACTCAGCCTGGAGGAAGCAGCCGAGGTGGTGCGGGGTTCCGTCAGCACCGTGCGCCGCGACTGGCGCATGGCCCGAGCTTGGTTATATCAACAATTGAGTGCAACGGCATGACGCCCGAACGCTATCAACGCATTGGCCGGTTCTTTGATGAGGCGCTGGACCTCGCTCCCGAACAACGCGCCGCCTGGCTGGCTGAGGCTTGTGGTACAGATACCCGGTTGCGCGCCGAAGTCGAAAACCTGCTCGCCAATCACGCCGAGTCCGAAAAATTTCTCTCCCGTCCGGCAATGGACATTGCCGCCGCGCTGCTCGCGCAAAATCAACACGCTTCCCTGCTGGGCCAAAAGATCAATCACTACCAGATTCTTTCGCTGCTCGGCGTGGGGGGAATGGGTGAGGTGTATCTGGCCGAAGATACGCAACTCGGACGGCGTGTGGCGCTGAAAGTCTTGCCGGCAGAGCTGGTGGCCAAAAAGGGGCCGTTACAACGCTTCCAGCAGGAAGCGCGCGCGGCCTCGGCCTTGAATCATCCAAACATACTGACGATCTATGAAACTGGCGAAGCGAACGGGGTGCGCTTTATCGCCGCCGAGTATGTTGGCGGAGAAACTCTGCGCGAGTGTCTCCGGCGAGAAAGATTCATGGTCTCCGAAACGCTCGACATTGCGATGCAAGTTGTGGCGGCGCTGGAAGCCGCCCACCAGGCAGGCATAGTGCATCGTGACGTCAAACCGGAAAATGTCATTTTGCGCAAAGACGGTTTAGCTAAACTGCTGGATTTCGGCATCGCCAAACTCGCGCAACGTCCGGTGCAACACCTCGAAGCTGAGGTTCCAACCCGAGCACTCGTCAAGACCAGTCCCGGTATGATTATGGGCACGGTGGGTTACATGTCACCGGAACAGGTGCGCGGGCAAGCAGTCGATGGGCGCGCAGACGAGTGGAGTCTGGGCGTGATGCTCTACGAAATGCTCACCGGCCGTTTGCCGTTTGCGGGCGAAACCGTGAGCGACGCTATCGCCGCCATTCTCAAGACCGAAGCCGAGCCGCCGACAAATTTCAATTCAGAAATTCCCGTGGAACTCGAACGAATTGTTTTGAAGACGCTCCGGAAAGATGCCGACGAACGTTATCAACATATCAAGGATCTACTCTTGGATCTGCGTGACCTGAAACAGGATTTGGATTTCGGAGCAAAGCTGAAACGCACGCCTACTCAGGGTGAATTGACTGTCCCTAAGTCTGCCGGGCGGATTACTGCAGAGCAGATTTCGTCTTCGGCTCGATTCCCAAACGCATATACGAAATCAACCGCCGAATATTTAGTCGGCGAAATAAGACAGCACAAACTTGGATTCATGGCCGCCATTGGAATTTTCCTTCTAATATTCGCCGGTGCGGGCTGGCGGTTTTACCATTCCGGTCTTGGCCAGCAGAACTCTCAGCAGATTAGTTCGCTGGCTGTGCTGCCTTTTGAAAACGGAAGCGGCGACGCCGAATTGGACTACCTTTCCGACGGCATGAGCGAAAGCCTGATCAACAAGCTCTCGCAATTGCCGCAACTTAAAGTGATCGCCCGCAACTCAAGCTTCAAATACCGCGGCCCGAACGTTGATCTTTTGGACGTGGCAAATAAGCTCGGCGTCCAGGCTGTCGTTATGGGCAAGGTCATCAAACAGGGCGATCAGCTGGCAGTACTGGTTGAGCTCGTGGACGCTCGCGACAACAAGCAACTCTGGGGCGAGCAATACAATCGAAAACTTTCGGATGCGCTGGCGGTTCAAAAGGAGATTGCTCAGACGGTTTCAGAACGTCTCAGGCCGAGGCTTTCAGGAGCGCAGGAGCAGCAACTGGCAAAAAGCGGAACATCAAGTCCACAGGCGTATGAGTTACTGTTGAGAGGGAAGTACTTGAACGAGAAGAGCGGAACCGAGCCTCAGATTAAAGCAAAAGAGTTTTATCAACAGGCGATCGAGGCTGACCCGAATTACGCGCTTGCATACGCAGAGCTTGCGACAAGTTATAGCGTACTTGCCACCAACGGTCATATCGATCCGAAAGACGGGTTGCCAAAAGCGGAAGCGGCCGCCAGGAAAGCATTGGAATTGGACGAAAAGCTTCCCGAGGGACATCTGGCTCTGGGGTCTATATTTCGCAAGCAGTGGAAATGGGCAGAAGCCGAGCGCGAACTTTCCGAGGCTGTTGATCTGAACCCAAACCTGGGCGCCGCACATAGAGCGCGCTCCCGTCATTTATCAGTGATGGGACGGCACGATGAAGCTGTGGCGGAGGCGAGCCGCGCCCGCGAGCTTGATCCGCTTTCAGTCACGGTTAATGCATACGTCTCTTACGCTTACCTGTTTGCCCGCCGCTTCGATGAAGGTATCGCGGCCGCCCGCAGCACCCTGGAGCTGGATCCAACTTCTGATTTTGCGAATTCGATGCTTGGATACAACTACGCCGGCAAGGGCATGTACCGGGAGGCTATCGAATCCTATAAGAAAGCGGTCGAGTTTGGCGATACGTCAACCGGCACACAGATCTATCTCGGTGCGGCGTACGCACATGCCGGCGAACGCGAAAAGGCTCTAGAGATCCTCAGACAGCTCCGATCCAGCAAAGAATATGTTTCGCCGGGTGAGCTCCCGGTTCTGCTCGGCGCGCTTGGCCTTAAAGATGAGGCGTTTGAATCATTCGAGAGAGCCTTTGCCGTCCGGGACCTTCAGCTTTCTACGATAGCAGGCGATCCGGCGTTCGATCCGCTCCGCAACGACCCGCGTTTCGCCGATCTTGTCCGACGCGTCGGTTTTCCGGGGTAGATCCACAGTTCCTGCTTTAACAGAAGTTTTTTAAGACGACAAAGATGAATCGAAGCCCTGAATGAAGACGAGATTATTACGACACACGCTGTTTAGTTGTCTCGATAACGGCAGTCTGCTGCTCGATGGACCGGCGACCGCACGGCCGTGTACTACGAAACGGGATCGCAATCCGTTCAGTTACGTGCCGAGGCGCTCAAGTCAGTGCGCGAGCTCGAAGAGAAGTACGCTAAGAAGGAGGCGACCGGGTTGATCTGGCTCTGGTCCACGCGTTGGCAAACGATGACGAGGGCAATTGCCTGGCTGGAAAGGGACTTCGCAGGCCGCAACATGAGTGCTCAGCTATGTGGCGTCTACCATCGTTCATCAGCGACCGCGCAACCATCCGCGTTATCAGGATCTGTTGCAGCGAATGCGCCTCCGGGTGTAATTTCCGGAGAAGCGCAGCAGCAGAATTGCATGCCGGCGATCCTCCGCACCCTTGCCTTCAGGGATGCTCCAGGCTAAACGCCCCTACGTACTATGCCAAAGATGCTATCCCGACTTCCTTCACTCAGCGCCACCTAAGCTTCCCTCCTCTTTCCGCTTCAGGAGCGTACTATCAACGGAAAGCTTCCCGGCACCATGCAAGAAGAAAAAACATGCAGCAGCGAGCATCATTAGAGCAGGAAACATGTTCGGGTAGGTGTCTCCGCTGTGTGCGATGATGATCGCAGCGATGAAATTTATGATCATCGCTACCGCAGCATAACGTGTAGCAACGCCTACAAGAAACAGAGCGCCGCAGATGAACTGTGTGTAAGCTGAAAGAAAGGCGGAGAACAATGGGAATGGCACGCCCCGCGCGGACAGGAAGCTGGCTAACTCCTCCATGCGGGCATAGCTGAAAACATTGTCTTGGGTACCATAGACGAGATGAAAGCCGATAATCAGGCGGATGAAGATGACGCCATATTCTTTGTACTTCTCGAAAATTGGAAGCTTTAGCATACGAAATATATTATGTGATCAGTTGATAACAAGGTACCCTACTTTTGTCCGTAACCCAGCGTGACCGCTCAACACCCTAACCTGCGTTTTAACCCGGACCCAGTTGCGAAGACAAAACCCTACATGGACCGGTTGCGATTGAGTGCGGGTAGCTCACCAAATTGTAATTGCGTGCGGGCCTGAGCATTCGCGATTAATGAACCTCTCCGAAAAAGTCATAGACGAAACTCCTCCGTTTGCCACTCCCGCAGCATTTCATTAGCGACTGGCAAAATGGGAGCGGATAAGCGACGGTTCGGATTGGGAACTTGGACGGATATGCAGTTTTGCCAATGCGACTTAGGGACCGCAACCACGTCTGCGAGTATTCCCCATGCTAAATAATGCTGCAGCTGGTGTCGATCCGGGCCCGCGCCGTTCGACTTACTGATGGAGTTCACATGAAATACATGTTGCTGGTTTAAATTAATTAAGGAAAAGTGTGCCAACGGAAGCAAGACAAATAAACAACGAAACTGGGATCCGCAACCTTATCGACATCCATGTAGGAGGCACTCCGAGCCAAGGATGCCGACGCCGTGACGGTTAACTATGCGGAGGACAACGTTATGTTTGTGATTGCGCCTCCACTTCAATACAAGGCAGCTAATTCGCCAGGCAAACAGGGCGTGGAAGAGTGGTTCGGCACGTGGGAGGGCTCGCTTGGCTACGAGATTCGAGATTCGAATCACGGCGGGCGAAGACGTAGCCTTATGCCACAGCCTCAACAGAATGAGCGGAGTAAAGACCGATGGTGAGAAGGTGGGACATGTGGCTGCGCGAGACGCTCTGCTTCCGCAAGATCGACGGCAAGTGGAAGATTACGCACGAGCTCGAATCCGTGCTTTTCTACATGGACGGCAGTTATAAAGCGGTGGTCGACCTCAAGCCGTAGTCTAACTTCCCTCCTGGTTAGAGGGCTCAGTGGCAGAGTGGTAGGCAGAACCGCCACTCCAACGGACGGTTCTAAATGCATACTCATATCGGGTAGCTGAAAAGAGAGGAAGGGAGGAAATTATGTTCAAAAACACAAAAGCATTCAGCAGCTTTTCCGTGGACGACATTCAGAAAGCGAAGGAATTCTACGGACAAACGCTTGGGATGGAAGTTTCCGAAGAGGAAGAAGGCCTGGCCGTGAAAATCGCCGGCGGCGGTAGCGTGTTCATATATCCCAAGCAAGACCATCAATCCGCCACGTTCACTGTGCTTAATTTTCCCGCGGACAATATTGAGGAGGCGGTGGATAAGCTGACCGGGCTTGGCGTGAGTTTCGAATCGTATGAAGGCGAAATGAAGACCGACGAAAAAGGCATCTTTCGGGGTGAATCCCGCGGTGAGGGCCCGAACATTGCCTGGTTCAAGGATCCGGCCGGTAATATTCTTTCCGTGCTTGAGGATAAGTAACTCTCAAACTGTTTTTCGAGACCGTTTTGAATTCCCGACGCCGACTCGGTGATCTCCGTCGCCACCAGACTTGGCAGGACGCAGAGGTTCCTGATACCAGCGATCTCCCGATCTGTACTCCTCTTCGGTGCGGCCCAGCATATCCAGAGACCGCTTAGGCTGGATGTGAGCGCTGGCGACAATAATTGAATTCATGAGCGCCATCGGAGCCACGTATGAGCCTGTGAAAGAAGGACTGCTGGTGGAGGCGACCAGATAGGCATCACAGTGCATCGCTATCGGGGTGGTGTTGCCGTCGGTAATTCCGAAGGTCGGCGCGCCCCGCTCACGAGCCCTGAGGACCGATTCAATTGTCTCTCTGAGGCACCGCCCGAAGCTGATGGCGATAAGCAAATCTTTGCCGGTTAAGACATCAATCTTGTGTTGTAGGTTCCCAGTACTCCCAACGGGCGCTTCGGCATCGAATCCGAGTGGCGCCAGGCCGTAAGCGAGAAACCATGCGAGCGAAGCTGCCAGATCCACCCCGATGACGAGAATGCGCCGCGAGCGATGGATAATCTTGGCTAGCTCGACAACCCGATCAGAATCAAGGCTCGATCTGAGCACGCTCAGACTCTCAGTATCTCTTTCCACGCAGTGGCGAATCTGTTCAGTCACGCTTCGTTTCTCTCGCGTGGCAGCTTTGAGCACAGTATAGGGCGTGATTTGATTGACGAAATGTTGGCGCAGGTCTGCTGCGAAGTCAGCGAAGCGTTCGTAGCCTAATGCCTGGACGGTGCGTACGATGGTTGCGGCGTCAACGTTGTAGCGCTTCGCCATTTCGCGAGACGAAAGAAAGAAAGTCTCTTCGTTGTTGTCCAAAATTGCTCTGATCAGTTGACGCCGGCTGCGGTTGAGTTGCGATTGAGCGAAGCGAACCTCAAGAGACGTAGGTGAAGCCTTACTGTGATTTCCATCTTGACCATTCAACTCGTTTCTGGCCGACATATTTTCCTCCCAAATCAGACCGCACAAGATTGGAGCACAAGAAAAAAGTGATCCACGAAGACACACGAAACTGCACGAAATAAAGACCACGAATTTCGTGTGTGTAGCTTCGTGTCGTTTCGTGTAATTTTGTGGATCATGTTTTCCCGTCTGTCCCGATCTCATCAGTTTCGATTTAGCCTGACTGTGCCGGTTTTTACTCCGGCTAAGCCTTTCATTTGATCAACTCAACAGTCTCGTGAGTGCGACAAATTATCTTCTTAGGAACCGGATGTTCTTGACTCTCCCGGCATTCACCGTGAAGTAAGAAATTTTGTCCTGCCCGTCACGAGCGAAGTTGAGAACTATGCCGCCCACGCCGAAGGCATCCTGAGCGAGGGTTCTAACGGTTTCTTCGACAATTCAGTATCTCTGTTTGTCAGTCGAAGAAACAGCTCGCCACCTTCGAGGGCGACTCGGTAAAGTGCCAGCAACTCTTCGCTGTAATAGTCACCGACATATTCAGCCAACTGCCCCGGAGTCAGAACCGGGGGTGAAATCGCTTCGAACACCATCGCCTTATCCGTTTCTCTGCACGCTCATCATCAGGGGTTTTCCTGCCTCTGACTTATTGAAGGAATTCCTGCCGCGGCGGGACCTCCCCAAGACCGCAGTCGTTCTCTTTCTCAGAGCAGCGTCGATGGGGGATGAAGATAACACACCATGATTTCTTGGTGCAACAACTGTTGTAATTGTGTTGACAGGCTGCAACGATAGGTGTTATATACCAGCCACTTTTTTAGAGGAGCGTGAGCGCAGCACGTTGGATTCTCTACGACATCGCTTAAAGACATTGTGGCATCGAGTAATTTTCCTTTGAGGAGGCGAAAGCAATGAACAGAACCGTCCCAATACCGACCTACAATTTGAGACGAGCAAGCGGGCAAGCCAAACTCAGAGGTTGCTACTCTTCGCTAATAGTCCTTTTCCTTACGCTTTTCATGTTCCACGTCTTGCCCTCGGGAGCAGTGGCCCAGACGACGACTTCTACTATTGAAGGAACCGTGGCGGATGCTAACGGAGCTGTGATCGCCGGCGCAGAGATTAAGGCGATGGGGACGACGCTGGCATCGGAGCGCAGTGTCACGTCCGACTCGGAAGGTTTTTACCGTCTCACGGCGTTACCGGCGGGCACTTACACGCTGGCAGTTTCGGGGACAGGATTTGCTACGAGCACCTCCAACCTCGAGTTGACGCTCAATCGCGTCGTGACTTTGAATATCCAACTTCAAGTCGGAAGCATTGTCGGAGGTGTGACCAGCGTTACCGTAGATGCGCTGCCCTTACTGGAGCCGAACACATCTTCCACGGGCTTGACAGTTACTCCGCAACAGATCCAGGACCTGCCCGTCAATGGGCGTGACTACCTCGACCTGCTGCAGCTCGTGCCCGGAGTGGCCATTAACCGGCAAGCCAATGCTGAGAGCGATAACTCTACGCCGGTGCTGGGTGAGCGCAGCGGCAATAACAACTATTTGATTGACGGACAGCCGAACAAAGACACCGTCAACGGCGGGCCTGCCGCACAGTTCAATCAAGAGACGATTGCCGAGTTTCAGGTGCTGACGACCGGGTACAAGGCGGAGTTTGGGCAAGCTTCTGGAGCGATAATCAACGTCATCACCAAGAGCGGCGGTAATGAATTTCACGGCGTCGGGTCGCTGTTTCATCGCAATGATGCTTTTGACTCGTCCAACTCTTTGGATTCGACGAAGACCGATGCGCCCACCCTCCGCCGGTTTGACTACAGTCTGGCGCTTGGCGGGCCAGTGATTAAAGATAAAGTTTTCTTCTTCGCCTCAGCAGAGCGAATCACGGAGAGACGCCAACTGGATTTCAAATTTCCCAGTACCGGAAATTCGCTGGTCGATCAGTTGCTGCGTGACCAGGAGAGCAGGTTCGATAATCCGTCGCGCAGCTTTGAGACGCGAGGGTTTTTGAAGTTCAGCGAGCAGTTTGGGCGTCACCAGCTGACTCAAGAAGTGAATTACACGAACCGCGTCGTCAGGGAGTTCCTGCCGCTCTCAGCCTCAGGCAGTTTGCCGTCGACACGAAATGACTCCGGAGCGCGCAATCTGCTGTTGGGATTCGGCGACACAGTTTTGTTGGGCGAGCAGAGCAATCCGTGGGTCGTGACCCTGCGCGCCGCGTATCGTGGCGAACCTTCCGATAGCCGACCATCCCACCCGGATGCCGGGGCAGGGACGAGATTCAACGTGTTTAGCTCTAACACGACAGGCACTTTCTTTGGCGACCTGCCCGGCGTTAACTTCGGAAATGCTGTAACGGCCTCTAATCTGGATCAGAAGTACACTTCCGTGTCGGCTTACGTCGCCAAGCTCTTTGGCAATCACGATGTAAAGTTTGGCTGGAATTTCCTACGAACCAGAGTTGACGGCGTATCGGCGCAAATTTTGACTAACCAACTCTTTGCCACGGTCAACGACTTCGCGACCTTCGGACCGATCAACTCAGGCTTTTTTACGGTCACAACGGCTGGAGGACTCACACCCGAGGCTAACGAGATTCATCTGCGGAACAACTACCAGGGACTGTTCGTGCAGGATGATTGGAAGCTCCGCAATAATCTCACTTTAAATCTCGGCCTCCGTTGGGACTACGACTCTGAGTTCGTGACGAAGCGGAATTTCTCCCCGCGCCTGGGCGTTGCCTGGGCGGTGACGCCGAAGACCGTCGTGCGCGGTCATTTCGGCGTCTTTTACGATCAGTTCCGGCTGGGGCTGGCGAGCAACATTCCTTCGTTCGGCGGCGCCGATCGAAGAGTGGTTCAGCCGTTCTCATATCCACGCGGGTTTTACGGGGTTCCCACTCTGGTTGTGGCCCTCGTCAACTCCTCGCTGTTTCCACCCAACGGACTGTGTGTTTCGCCCAGCATGACCGATGCCCAGATAACGGCTATCGGAGCGACCTGCCCGTTCGGGGGGCCATTCGTCGGAATTGATAGGCTCAACCGCGTGGTCGCGCCCGGACAAGCCCCCATTCCAGCGAACGCGGTGATTAATCTCAGCAACGTCCAGGCGCTGTCGGGGCTGACGCCAGAACAGTATGCGGCTCAGGCCAGTGCAGCCGTCGGACGACCGGCGGGCTTCTTTTTCTTCGGGCCGTTCGGAGCGTTAACTCATGCCGCCGTCCCCCCGCAGCTTTTACCCACCAGTATTGATGAATCCTTCGAGACTCCCCATACCCTCGGCTTCAGTGCCGGCGTCCAGCGTGAGATTGGGCAGGATCTGGTGGTCGAGGCGGATTACTACCATCGGAAGATCCGTAATCTTCTCGGTCTCCGGCAGACCAATCTCCGCTTCCAGTCGCGAGTTACGGGCCGCAGCTTTGATCCGCCATTCACTGCTGGGCCAATCAGCACTTTCGGCCCTTTCTATGAAGGAAGATACGACGCGCTGATCCTTAACTTCAATAAGCGCTTCAGCCGTCGCTTCCTCCTGGGCGCGAACTATACCTTCGCCCATGCCATAGACAATCAGCTCGGTATTGGAGCTCTGCCTTCGGACAGCTTCGTCGGTACAGTGCCGGAAGTCACCGAAGCCTCAACGGGCAGGACCAACATAAACGGTTCGTTCACCCGGGCCAATGGCACGTTCGTCGCACAGGCAGGAACATTTCTCAATGGCCCTGACCTTGATAAAGGACCGTCCGATTTGGCGGTGGATCACATCTTCCAGGTCAACGGGCTGGTTGAGTTCCCGTGGCAGATTCAGGTCAGCAGCATCTTCCGGGCTCAGAGTGGCTTTCACTTCAGCCGCTCCGCCGCGGTCGCGGAGGACCCCGATGGTAACGGAACTTTCAACACCATCGATCATGGACCGAGCGCAGGGCGGAATTTCTTCACCGCGCCTCCCTTCGTGAATCTCGATATGCGCTTTGCTAAGGCGTTCGACATCGGCGAAAGGGTCAAGGTGCAGGTCCTGTTCGAGTTCTTCAATCTGCTGAATCGTCAGAACCCCGCAGCGGTCGAGGCGAGCCAGACATCGCTCGCTCCCTTCTTCGGCGAAAGAACGCAAGTGTTGCCCGGACGCGAAGGACAGATCGGATTCAGAATCCAGTTCTAGTGTCCCATAGAGTGAGCCGCGCGCCACAGAGACAGTTTGAAAGGGCGTGCTGGTACAACAACTTGGAGTCAGTACATTAGCAGGCTGCTGAAAAGTGGTTAGTAGCAATCGAAGGTAAAGCGATCCACGAAATCATACGACGTAAGTCGGATTAAGACTTCTATTCGTGTGGTTTTGTGGATCGCGTTGTCTTCGCAACCTGCGGCCTAAGATGCTTCTCAAAGATTCCGTTGGTTTGTCCGAGTGCGGTGAAGTTTCACATTTCGGTATGCCTAGCTGGAAATCTGAGATCCTAAAATGAACTTGAGGAAGCTGTCCGTGAATATACGTCATCTGATCTTTGCCATATTGCTATGCCTCCCCCTCTGCTCCGCTGTGCCCGCGCAAGGTACGCGACTGCTCCGTCACCCAACCGTGAGCCGTGATCTGGTGGCCTTCTCATACGCTGGCGACTTATGGGTCGTCTCGCGAAGCGGAGGAGAATCGCGTCGTCTCACGTCTACTTCCGGCGTCGAGACTGATCCCCACTTTTCACCGGATGGTTCCCAGATCGCCTTCACGGCCACAGTGGCAGGCAACACGGACGTGTACGTTGTGCCGACCTCCGGGGGTGATCCCAAACGACTAACCTACCACCCGGGAGTTGATCGGGTTAGGAGCTGGACGCCGGATGGCCGCCGCGTGGTCCTGGCAACGGGACGGACCAGTGCGCCCCACCAGGCCTACTTCCGCCTTTGGTCGCTCGGCTTGGAAGGCGGGCTCCCCGAACCGCTCCTCATGCCCAGGGCCTTTAAGGGCGCCTATTCTCCTGATGGGCGGCGGATCGCCTACGAGGAGTTCTCGACGGCGTTCATTCCCGCGTGGTATGAGACCAGTCAGTGGCGGCATTATCGCGGCGGTCGTACGCACCCGATCCGGATCATGACCCTGGCTGACTACTCCGTGGAAATGGTTCCATGGAGCAATAGCAACGACACCGACCCGATGTGGATCGGCAATACTGTGTACTTCCTCTCGGACCGCAACCACACGGTCAACCTGTTCTCCTACCGCCTCGACACCAAACAACTCACGCAACTCACTCGGCACGACGACTTCGACGTTATGAATGCGTCGGCGGGCTCAGACGCGATCGTCTACGAGCATGCCGGCTATGTTTATTTGGTCGACACGAAGACGGGGCAGGCGCAAAGGCTCAACATCGATGTGAAAGGCGACCTCCCTTGGGCGCTCCCGCAGTTCAAAAAGGTAGTTAGCATGATCCGGAACGCGGCGCTCTCGCCGGGCGGGGTGCGCGCGGCCTTCGAGGCGCGAGGCGAAATTTTCACGGTGCCGGCGGAAAAGGGAGACTATCGAAACCTGACGCAGAGTTCGGGTGCGCACGACCGCAGTCCCACGTGGTCGCCCGACGGAGCCCAACTCGCCTGGCTTTCGGACGCGAGCGGGGAGTATCAGCTCATGCTGGGAGAGCCGACCGGCGTCACGACCCCCCGGGCAATCCCTTTACCGTCCTCGGCCTTCTTCTCCGAGCCTGCATGGTCGCCGGATGGGACGCGGATCGTGCTTCAGGATAATCACCAGAACCTGTGGACGATTGAAGTGGCAAGTGGGACGGCTACGAAGATTGATACCGATAACTATCCCGACCCTATGCGCGACTTCGACGCCGCCTGGTCGCCGGATTCGCGGTGGGTTACTTACTCAAAGAACCTGGCCAACCACCTGCGGGCTATCTTCGTTTATTCTCTCGCTGAGAAGAAGACGCACCAGATCACTGACGGCCTGGCGGACTCGATTTCACCCACCTTCGACGCGGGAGGCAAGTACCTCTACTTCCTGACGAGCACGGATTTCGGGCCCAGTACCGGCTGGCTGGAAATGAGCTCCCTCGACCGCCCGGTGCGGCGGGCCATCTATTTGGCTGTGCTAAGTGCGGCTGAGGCGTCACCACTCTTGCCGGAGACTGGCGACGAGCCGCAACCCGCGCCGCGCGCCGCAACCAGCGAAGAGCCGAAACCGCAGCCGACGGCGACGCCGGCCACACCGACAAAGGTAACCGTTCGCATCGACCCGAGCGGGATTGGGCAGCGGATACTCGCCGTAAACGTCCCGGCCGGGGATTACAGTAGCCTTTTGGCCGGTCCGCCGGAGACGTTCTTCTACACGGAACCAATCGCGGCGAGCCGGAGCGGTGGCGGACCGCCATCACTGCGTCTGCAGCGATATCAACTCAAAGAGCGGACCGCCGCGCCATTCCTCGAAGGCATTCGTTCCTACACGCTCTCGGCGGACAAGAAGAAACTTCTCTATCAGGCGAGCGCCGGTGGCGGCACGTCCTGGGGGATCGTCGCAGCGGAACGTCCGGCCAAAGTCGGAGATGGACCAATCAACGTGGCCCAATTGGAGATGCGGGTCGATCCTCGCGCCGAATGGCAGCAGATCTACCGTGAGACGTGGAGGATTCAGCGCGAGTACTTCTATGACCCCAAGATGCATGGGAATGATTGGCAAGCGATCTATGAGAAGTATCGCCCGTTGCTTGCTTACGTGGGCCATCGCATCGACTTGGGATACCTGATCGCCATGGTGGGAGGTGAGTTGACAGTGGGACACTCGTATCTGACCGGCGAGGGTGATATGCCGCGCGAGGACCCGGTGTCAGTTGGCTTGTTGGGGGCGGACCTGGCAGTGGAGAACGGGCGTTACCGGATCAAGCGAATTTACACCGGCGAGAACTGGAACCCCGACCTGCGAGCGCCGCTCAGCGCTCCGGGCATCCAGGTTGCCGAAGGAGATTATCTGCTCGAGGTGAATGGCCGGTCACTCGTACCACCCACTAGTCTGTACAGCATCTTCGAGGGAACAGCCGGACGGCAAACGCTGATCAGAGTTAATAAGACTCCCTCACTGGAAGGTTCGCGCCTCGTTACTGTGGTCCCTGTTCCGAGCGAAGAAGGACTGCGGACGCGGGCGTGGATTGAGGAGAATCGCAGGCTGGTCGACAAGCTTTCGGGCGGGCGCTTAGCGTACGTCTGGCTGCCGAACACTGGGGGCCCCGGTTACACTGCTTTCACTCGCTATTACTATGCGCAGCAGGACAAAGAGGGCGCAATCATCGATGAGCGTTACAACCAGGGCGGGATGGTGGCGGACTACATCGTGAACGAAATGGATCGAAAACTTATGGGCTACTTCGCAATGCGCCATGGCCAGCCTACCACCTCACCAATCGCCGGCATCTACGGCCCCAAAGTGATGATCATCAACGAGTCCGCTGGCTCGGGCGGGGACGCGTTGCCGTTCTACTTTCGCTTGCGAAAAGTTGGGCCGCTGGTAGGTACGCGCACCTGGGGAGGACTCGTCGGCACTCTCGGTGTCCCGGCGACAATCGATGGCGGTGGCATCACGGCGCCCATCCTCGCGTTCTATAACCTTAAAGGTGAATGGGATGTCGAGAACATTGGCGTGGCGCCCGACATCGAGGTGGAATATACGCCGGCCGAGGTGATTAAGGGCCACGATCCGCAACTCGAACGGGCCGTAACCGAGGCAATGAAGTTACTTGAGCAGAATCCCGTGCGGCGAATGCCGAGGCCTGCACCAATCGACCGCGTTTCAAAGGGTCGAGAGAAATAGATTCCTAGTTCTGCATGGTGCCGCTCCGAATGCTGAAGACGATCCACGAAATCACACGAAACCACACGAAATCGACACTAAGAGAATTTCGTGTTCGTTCGTGTGATTTCGTGGATCAAATAGTTTTGCTCAAACCCAGCTCAAAATTTTGGGCTGCGCTTGTCCTACTCGTTAGCCTGGCAACCTTCGCGCCCATCCATGCGCAGCAATCGGATTCGCTCCTCACCCACAAAGACGCCATGATCCCGATGCGCGACGGCGTGCGACTCTACACCCAGGTGTACACGCCGACTCAGGCCGCCGAACGACTCCCGATCCTGCTACTCCGGACTCCATACGGAATCGGCGAGTTAAGCTCGGCGCAACTGACGGCCGCGCTCCCGGAACTAACGGCAGACGGTTATGTCATCGTCCGCCAGGACATCCGTGGGAGGTTCAAGTCGGAAGGGCAGTTCGTCATGCTCCGACAACCGCGCGACCCAAAAGATAAGCAGGCGATTGATGAAAGCACCGACACCTACGACACCATCGAGTGGCTCCTCAAGCAAGTGCCAAACCACAATGGGCGCGTCGGGATGGCCGGCACGAGCTACGGCGCCTGGCTGACCGTAATGGGAATGCTTGATCCACACCCGGCGCTGCAGGCCGTGGTCCCGCAAGCCTCTCCGGCCGATATGTGGATGGGAGACGACTTCCACCACAACGGTGCGTTCCGGTTGAGCTACGGCTTCGAATACACGTACATGATGGAATCGTCGAAGGAAATTTCTGACGTCTCCTCCGTCATCGATCGCTACGACGCCTACGAGTGGTATTTGGACCTCGGGCCGTTATCGAACGTCAATGCAAAGTACTTCAACGGTCGACTCCCCACCTGGAACGACTTCGTGAACCACCCTGACTACGACGCGTTCTGGAAGCGGCAGGGCTTCGCTCCGTGGCTGACTCGCGTAACAGTGCCCACGCTAAACGTGGCGGGATGGTGGGATCAAGAAGATTTTTATGGCCCGATCAAGATCTATGAATTGCTTGAACGGCACGATTCGGCGAACAAGAACTTCCTCGTCGTCGGTCCATGGAACCACGGCGGATGGTCCAGAGGCGATGGCCAAAAGCTGGGACGCATTGACTTTGGGAGTGCGACTGCGCAGCACTATCGGCGGAATATACTGGCGCGGTTCCTGGCTTATCACCTGAAGGGAAAGGCCAGTCCGGACCTCCCCGAGGCTCTGACATTCAGGACTGGAGCTAACGAGTGGGTAAGACACGACGCCTGGCCGCCGAAACGCAATATCGTCGGGCGAAAGCTCTTCTTCCAGAAGGACAGAAAGCTCTCGTTTGAACCGCCACCAGTGAAGGACCAGCCAGAATTCGACAGCTACATTTCAGATCCCGCGAACCCGGTTCCCTATCGTCCGCGACCAATTGAGCTGAAGTCGGGATGGTCGACGTGGTTGGTCGAGGACCAGCGCTTCGTCGACCATCGCCCCGACGTACTCACCTGGGCGACCGACCCGCTTAGGGATGATGTCATCGTTTCGGGGCAGATCGTGGCTAACCTATTCGCTTCTACCACGGGCACCGACAGCGACTGGATCGTGAAGCTCATCGACGTGTACCCGGAGAAGTACGCTAGCGATCCGAAGATGGGCGGCTACCAACTCATGATCGCGGGTGACGTTTTCCGTGGTCGTTACCTCAAGAGCTTTGAAAAGCCCGCGCCAATCGCGCCCAATACAGTGCTGCACTACCAGATCGGATTCCCGGCCAACGACCACGTCTTTAAGAAGGGACATCGGATCATGGTGCAGGTCCAGAGCAGTTGGTTTCCCGTGATTGATCGCAACCCACAACGTTTCGTGGCGAACATCTTCCTCGCGAAAGAGTCGGATTTTCAGCGGGCGACTCAGCAAGTGTTTCGCTCGGGCCAGTATGCGTCATTCATCGAGGTGCCAGTAGTGGAGACGAAGTGAAGTCATTGCCGATTGCCGATTGCCAATTGGCGAGTCAGCAACATTTTCTTTGACTGGAACTCGTATCTAGGTCACGGCTTTGCCGCCCGATGTGAGGTGTTTCTTAGGGGCAATCGATAATCGGCAATAACTCTTATGAATAATCTCCGCCGCACCTTTACCTGCACAGTCATTTGCCTGCTCGCGTTGAGCGTCGTGCCAGCGCCGGCGCAAGACGGCGCGCCTGTTTATGACATCGTAATCCGCAATGGCCGCGTGCTTGATGGCGCGGGAAATCCCTGGATTTTGGCGGATGTTGCGATTAAGAACGGTCGCTTTGTCCGCATCGGTAGAGTCGAAGGCAAAGGCAAACGCGAGATTGACGCGAGCGGCAAGTATGTCACGCCCGGATGGATTGATGTGATGGATCAATCAGGCGGCGTGCTTCCGCACAACGGGCTGGCCGAAAACAAATTGCTGATGGGCGTCACGACCGCCATCGGTGGCGAAGGCGGAACGCCCGTCCCGGCGGAGAAGATCACCGACTATTTTGCCGGTCTTGAGAAGACCGGCATCAGTATCAACTTCGGTACCTACTTCAGCGAAACACAAGCCCGCTTAGCCGTGCTTGGCGAAGCGTCGAGAGCACCGACGCCCGAAGAGCTCGCGCGCATGAAAGCCATCATGGAGACCGCCATGAAAGCGGGCGCGATGGGCATGACCACAGCGCTGATCTATCCGCCATCGAGTTACGCCACGACCAACGAGTTGATCGAGATGGCGAAAGTCGCCGGGCGTTACGGCGGCATCTACGCCAGCCATATCCGTGGCGAAGGAAAGGAGCTCATCCAGTCAATTGAAGAAGCGATTACCATTGGTGAGAAAGGGGGATTGCCCGTCGAGGTTTTCCACCTCAAAGCCGCTTACCAACCAGGCTGGGGCACGCTCATGCGACGGGCGGGGAGCACAATCGAGCAGGCGCGTGCACGCGGTGTAGATGTCGCGGCGGACATGTACCTCTACACGGCGGGCGGCACCGGACTGGAGGCCGTGATCCCGTCCTGGGCCTTCGAGGGCGGGACCGATAAACTTCAGACCCGTCTCACAGATCCCGCGACCCGCAGGCGGCTCAAGAAAGAGATGGCTTCAGGCTCACCCGGCTGGTGGAACATCGTCGAAGCGGCGGGCGGTTGGAACGGCATCGTAGTGGTCAATGCGCAAAACGAAAAGAACGCGCGCTTTGAAGGTAAGAGCCTGACCAGGATCGCGAAAGAGTGGCGCAAGACGCCGGCGGATGCGGCGTTCGACCTGGTTATGCAAGGCAACGGAAGAGTGCTGGCGCTTTTTCACATGATGAGCGAGCAGGACATCGTCACCGCGCTCAAGTTTCCGTGGACGAGCATCGGCAGCGACGCGGCAGCAGCACTTAAGCCGGGGGACGTTGACGCATTAGGATTGGCGCACCCTCGCAGCTACGGAAATTTTCCCCGCCTCATCGCCCGCTTCGTTCGCGAGCAGCGCGTGCTCGCGCTGGAAGAGGCGATCCGCAAAATGACCTCGTGGCCCGCGACCCGGATGCGTCTCGCCTTACGCGGACTGATTAAAGAGGGCTGTTGGGGCGACGTCGTCATCTTCGATTACGACAAAATTCAGGACCGCGCGACCTACGAGCAGCCGCTTCTTTCTCCCGAAGGGATTGAATACGTGCTCGTGAATGGACAAGTCGTGATCGAACACGGAAAGCACACCGGCGTGCGCTCCGGACAGGTGCTTTATGGTCCGGGTCGCAAGCCTTAGCGGCCACCCCGTTAGGGGTAAGATGTTTATAGAACCGGACGGCCAAGAATTTCACGGTGCCGCTCGGAGGAGCGGAACTCGAGTTGACAGATACCCGTCTAGATTCGTTCCGCTCCTCCGAACGGCGTGTGATGTTTTGAGGTTGACCAGTCTATAAACATCTCACTCCAAACGGAGTGAAAAATCCCGGTCGAACCCTTTTTCTTTCGAGGCATTGAGTCGCCATTTTTTGAAGATGAAGCAAAATAGAAACCAAGTAACCCGGCGCGAGATGCTCAAACGAACCTTGGCAGCAGGCGCGGCGACGCTCTCGAGTAGGTTTTTCGTCATCGAGTCAACCGGCATAACTCAAAATGCGAAGGCGAACGCGAAGCACAAAGATGTGTTTGAAGCGTTAGACGGCTTCGTCAAGCAATACATGCTGGAGATGAATTCGCCCGGTATGACGGTGGTGCTGGCAAACCGGGACGGGGTGTTACGCGCCGCAACTTACGGTTTCAGCGATCTCGAGCGAAGGCTGAACGTCAAGCCGGAGCAACTTTTTCACATCGGCTCAATCAGCAAGTCATTCACCGCCCTCGCGCTTCTGCAACTACGCGAAGAAGGTATGCTGGATTTGCATAAACCCATTGTCGAATACCTGCCGTGGCTGAAGATCGAGACGCAGTACGCGCCCATTACTCCGCATCATCTGCTTACGCATTCCGCGGGGTTACCAGGCAATGTGCCGATCTTTCTTTCCGACCCGGCGGCGAAGCACAAAACAGCCTTCGCTCCCGGCGAGCACTTCCATTATTGCAACTTGGGCTATGACATTTTGGGCCGCCTGTTGAGCATCCTCGATCGCCGGCCCTACGGCGAGTCCATGCGCAAACGCATCCTGGAGCCGCTCGATATGAGTGCCACCGAGCCTGCCATTAACAGTGACATCCGCGACCGCACGGCGCGCAACTACATGATCTATCATGACGAGCGCCCGCACTCGCGCTACGGGAAACTCGCCGAGGCTCCTCAACTCATCTTTGAGAAGGGATCGGGCAGCATCGCCTCCACCGCGCGCGATATGGGTCTGTACGTCAACATGCTCGCGAATCGCGGCAGAACTCCGAAGGGGCGCGTACTCTCGGAAAAGAGTTTCAGCCTGTTCGCCAAAACACACATTAAGGCCAAAGACTTCGGGCCGACCGCCAGCTACGGCTACGGTCTGGCCATCGACGAGTTAGACGGGCATACCGTCGCGCGCCACACCGGCGGCATGGTCTCATTCATGTCAGCAATGCAGGTTGACTTGGACGAAGGCGTCGGCGCTTTCGCTTCCATCAACGCGATGCAGGGTTACCGCCCAAACCCGGTTGTGGTCTACGCTCTGAAAGTGATGCGCGCCGCGAACGCAACTCAAGCGATTCCTCCTCTGCCGCCACCTAATCCGCCGGGCAAAATCGAGATGGCCGAAGAATACGCCGGCGTATTCACATCTCCCGACGGCAGGAAGCTGGAGTTCATTGCCGAGGGCGGCAGACTCTTTCTGATCCACAAAGGACAGCGTCTGCAATTGGAAACCACGACCGGCAACGGTTTTCTGGCACAGCACCCTGATCTCGACCGCTTCCTCATCAGTTTCGCACGTAACAAAGGTGAGAAGGGCAAGATCACGGAGGTTTCGCACGGAGCCGATTGGTACGTTAATCATCAATACGCCGGCCCGCGAGACTTCACCCGCTCCAAGGAGTTGGACGCATTCATAGGACATTACCGAAACGACAGCCCCTGGATCGGCAGCCTCCGGGTAGTGCAGCGTAAAGGCAGGCTCTGGCTGGATGGCGACTTGCCGCTCGATCCCGTGACCGTTAACACTTTCAAGCTGGCTGATTCGCCTTACAACCCTGAGTGGATAAGCTTCTTAGATGTGGTGAAAGGTAAATCCATGCACCTGAAGCTCTCGGGCGAGGACTACTGGCGCGTGGAAGCGAAGTGAACGTCTTCAACAAAGAGAGTGTTCATCTACAACCGCTATCACAGCTTTTCACTGAACCTCAAGAGATGCCACCGATGGCTGCCTTAACTGAAACATCAAGCATCGTCATCCGCGACATTGACGGGGGAGCGGAGATGCGCGCCGTCGAAGAACTCCAGCAGGAAGTGTGGGGGCTACCTGATCTCGATATCGTACCGCTGACGCAACTCGTCGCCGCCAAAGCGGCGGGCGGCGTTTTGCTCGGCGCGTTCGACCACGAGACTTTAATCGGTTTCGCTTATGGTTTCGTTAGTTACGAAAACGGAGAGATGGCGCATCATTCGCACATGCTCGCCGTCAAGCCCGCTTATCGCAACTTCAATCTCGGTCACAAGCTCAAGCTGGCGCAGCGCGAGCGCTTATTGGTGCAGGGCATCACCATGATGACATGGACATTTGATCCGTTGCAGAGCTTGAATGCATATTTCAACTTCAACAAACTAGGGGTAGTCTCGGATCGCTATCTCATCAACTTCTATGGCGACGACGCCGCTAGTTTTCTGCTTCGCAACGGCACTGATCGCCTATGGGTCACGTGGCTACTCACGAGCCGCCGTGTGCATGAGCGACTCGACAAGACAGGTTTCAAGCTGGAATTCGAGCGTGTCATCCCGCTGGTCCAGCTCGGGATAGATGACTCGCCGAGCAGGAACAATCTGCCCGAAGGACTATCACACGAGCAGGCTTTGATAGAGATACCAGCGGACATTAACGCCCTGGAGCGGCAAAGTAGCGAATTGGCATTCGAATGGCGGGACGCCACGCGCTGGGCTTTTAACGAGGCAATTGCTGCGGGCTATCTAGTCGTGGATTTCTCTCGACAGAGTCGAGGCGACCAGCGCTTCGGAATATATCTTCTCAGCCGTGGAAAAAGGCTTGGTGATTTCGTCTGATAAAAGAAGCGTTGGATTGCTTCGTTGATTTCAACAACATCTTTAACCAGACTAAGCCTGTGACTGACGCAAGTGATCAAATCGAAACAAGAGATCACGAGATTAGAGCGCGAGTGGATTGAGGCTATCAGGCGACAGCATGCCACCGCTTTAGCACTATTGAAATATTCAAGGCCGAGCTCCCATCCAAGCTGATCACGCAGGCGGCTCGTAAAATGAGCGTTCAGCGTGTGGAAGAGATGAAGCATTTTCTTAAAATGCTGGAAACGGAAACTTATGGGAAGAAAACAATTTAGGATCAAGAGTGCTACCGCAGAAGATGTCCCTCTGATCCTCTCTTTCATTAGAAAATTGGCTGAGTATGAACTCTTGTCTCACGCTGTTGTTGCTACTGAAGACGTGCTCAGAGATGAGTTGTTCGGCGAGCATCCCGCGGCTGAGGCGATCATCGGCTATTTGCCAGAGGAGCCGGTGAGCTTTGCCATCTTCTTCCACAACTTCTCGACATTTGTCGGCAGGAGAGGTCTATATCTGGAGGACTTGTATGTGAATCCAGAAGTGAGAGGCAAAGGCATCGGTCGCGAGATGTTGGTCTATCTTGCAGGATTAGCGAAGGAGCGTGGTTGCGGCAAGATGGAATGGGCAGTGTTAGATTGGAATGAGAGTGCGATCAGGTTCTATAGGAATTTAGGTGCGATTCCAATGAAGGAGTGGACAGGCTTTAGAGTCTCAGGTGAAGCGCTAGAGCGTTTAGCAGGGGAGGGTTAGGTTTTTGGTATGGTCTGGATCAGTCCTTGCAGGATTGAGAAATCCGAAGGTTATCATGAAGCTACAGCGAAACATTTGGCTAGTCACACTTGTGCTGATAACTCTAACGAATGGACAACTCGCCCGCGCACAGGAAGCGCCGATCAGCGGATTTGACGATTACGTGAACAGAACACTGCGCGATTGGAAGGTGCCGGGCCTCGCCATCGCCATTATCAAGGGTGATCAAATCGAGCTGGCGAAAGGGTACGGGGTAAGAAAGCTCGGCGACCCTACGCCCGTCAACGAGCGTACTCTTTTCGCCATCGGCTCGACCTCGAAGGCGTTTCCCGCCGCTTTGATCGCGATGCTCGTGGATGAAGGCAAACTCAAGTGGGATGACCCGGCGACGAGATATCTTCCGGGCTTTGAGATGTACGACCCATACGTCACCCGCGAGTTGACGGTGCGCGACCTGCTGTCACACCGGAGCGGGCAGGAGGGCGGCGACTTCCTCTGGTACGGCACCGAGTACGACCGCGACGAAGTCCTGCGCCGTGCACGTCACCTCAAGCCAACCAGGAGCCTGCGGAGCAGATTCGGCTACCAAAACGTGATGTATCTGGCAGCCGGCCAGATCATCGCCAAGGTGAGCGGCAAGAGCTGGGATGAGTTCATCCGCCAGCGCATCTTCGCTCCGTTGGACATGACTGCCAGCAACACGAGTATTAGAGATTTAACAAAATCCGACAATGTCGCATCGCCTCATGCTGAAATTGACGACCAGGTGAAAGTGGTTCCTTGGCGCAGTCTTGACAACATCGCTCCCGCTGGCTCGATCAATTCAAATGTCGTGGATGTCGCTCAGTGGGTGCGGCTGCAACTCGGGCAAGGGACTTATCAGAATCGGCGCCTGATCAGCCCTGGCGCTATTAAAGAGATGCAGACGTCGCAGACCGTGATGCGTGCTGAGTCGCCTTTTTCGCTGTGGTATCCCGAAATTCATTTCGTGAATTACGGGCTTGGCTGGTTCTTGTCGGATTATCGAGGCCGCAAGGTTGTCGAGCACGTCGGAGCCATCGACGGCATGAGGGCGCAGGTTGCGTTGATTCCCGAAGAAAAACTTGGCCTCGTCATCCTGGCCAATCGGGGCGGCTCAACGCTGCCGGCGGCTCTTACGTACAAAATCTTCGACGCCTACCTCGGCGCACCGCCACGCGATTGGAGCGCGGAGATGTTGAAAACCGAGAAGTCATTGGTGGAGCAAAACGAGGCGGCGGAGAAAAAGCTGGAGGCCGAGCGAGTCAAAAATACTAAGCCGACGCACACGCTGGAGAAGTACGCTGGGACGTACCAGAACGACCTATACGGCGAAGTGAAGGTGACGCATGAGAACGGCAAGCTGAATTTGCGTTTCGGCTCGGCTTTCACCGGCGAATTGGAGCACTGGCACTACAACACCTTCCGAGCGCTTTTTTCCCCCAACGCTTTCGACGCGAATGCTTACGCCACGTTCTCGCTGAATCCTCAGGGCAGAATGGAAAACGTGACGTTGAATCTAATGCCGGGCTACCCGTTCAAGCGAGTTCCCGAACCGGCAGCCGCCGGCGTGGGTTCCCTGAGCGAAGAAGAACTCTGGAATCATTGAAGGTGGAGGAGATGAGACTACAACTAGAGAGAATCGAACTCAGGGAGATCGAGCTGCCGCTCAAGTCTCCGTTCGAGACTAGCTTCGGTCGCACCACGCGGCGTCGAATCCTTATCGTCAGAGCGGTCGACAAAACAGGTGATTGCGGTTACGGCGAATGCGTAGCCCCAGAAGGTCCTTTCTACAATCACGAAACCGTCGACACGGCGTGGCTGATCACTGCCAAGTATGTCGCGCCGATTTTGGCCCGAGCCCGTGTCGAAACTGCAAGCGAAGTCAACGCCGCACTCGCACCAATTCGCGGCAACCGGATGGCTAAGGCCGGCGTTGAGGCGGCGGTTTGGGACCTGGAAGCGAAACTCGCGGGCCGCCCGCTCTGGCAGCATCTCGGAGGCATACGGGATGAGATCGCTTGTGGGGTTTCTATTGGTTTACAGGAAACGGTGGAAGCGTTAATCGATAAAGTCACTAACGAACTGGAGTCCGGCTATCAGAGGATTAAGATCAAGATCAAACCGGGAAAAGATGTTCAGTTAGTTGAAGCAATTCGTTCTCGATTCCCTTCGATTACTCTCTCTGTTGATGCAAATTCCGCCTATTCTCTTAATGGGGATTTAAGTGTAGTTAGGCAGCTTGATCAGTATAACCTTTTGATGATCGAACAGCCGCTGGCACCCGGTGACCTTGTTGATCACGCAAAATTGCAGCGAGAAATCAAGACACCAATCTGTCTCGATGAGTCAATCGTCAGCCTTGCTGATGCGCGTCACGCTTTTGAATTAGGCTCATGCCGGATCATTAACATTAAGCTCGGACGCGTCGGGGGCCACACAGAAGTTCGACTGATTCAAGCATACGCGGTTGAGCACGGCATACCCGTATGGTGCGGCGGCATGCTCGAAGCGGGGATAGGGCGGGCGCACAACATCGCCTTGTCGACGCTGCCCGGCTTCACCCTACCCGGGGATGTCTCGGCCTCGGCGCGCTACTGGGAAGAGGACATCATCGAGCCGCCGGTCACTGTGAGCCGAAAAGGCACGATTAAAGCGCCAACAGGTCACGGCATCGGCTATGAAGTTAATGAAGCTCGCATCGAGGCCCTGACGGTCCGGAGGGAGACCGTTCATCTGACTTCTTAATCAACGTCAGAGGCAGACGGTAGACAGACCTGACGAGAAAAGACCAGGGCTCAATCGTTGAAAGTCATGGACGACGTCCAAGATCAATCTTTACCTATGAAGCAAGAAAGAAACCCTATAACACGGCGCGAAATACTCAAGCGAGTGGCGGTCGCCAGCGTGGGCGCGCTCGCCGCGCCGATGTTTAATCGCGGGCGTTACCGGATTGCTGCCGGTTCTTTGACCGAATACTCGGCGCGGGCGATCGATCTAGTTAATCGCTCCACCGTCATAGACATGCTCAGCATACTGACGCTTGACTTTTCCACGCAGGCGAGGTGGATGGCAGACCCTGAAAGTTTTACGGCAACCGACCTCCAGCCATACAAAGATTCAGGCATCAACATCATTCATCCCGCGATTGGATTGGGCGGGCCGGAGGCTCACCAGCAGGCAATAAAGTTCTTCGCATCGTGGAATGGATTTATCGCCAACGCCGACGAAAACTTCATGCGCGTGGATAGCACGGCAGACTTAAACCGGGTGAAAAAATCAGGCAAGATCGGCATTCTGCTCGGCCTGCAAAATTCAGATCAGTTCCGCGGGCCCGAAGACGTTGACTTTTTCCGCGGACTCGGACAGCGGGTCTCGCAACTCACTTACAATTCGCGCAATCTCATCGGCAACGGCTCGACCGAGCGGCGCGACGACGGCATTTCAGACTTCGGCGTAGCAATCATCGAGCGCATGAACAAGGTCGGAATGGCCGTTGACGTATCACACTGCGGCGACCGCACCACCCTCGACGCCTTCGAGATTTCTAAAAAGCCCGTGCTGATTACACACTCCAACTGCCGTGCGCTCGTGCCGGGCCACCCCCGTTTGAAGACCGACGAAGCGATCAAGAGGGTGGGCGCGGCCGGGAGCGTCATGGGAATCACAGGCGTGCGGATGTTTGTTAAAGGAGATGAGCCCACAACCATCGAGCATGTGCTGGATCATTTCGATCACGTGACAAAGCTGATTGGACCAGAGCATCTGGGTGTCGGCAGCGACATGGACCTTCGCGGGTACGACGCGATGCCGCCGGAGCTTAACAAGAGACTGCGCGCCAGTTACAAGGGGAGCTATGGCTTTCGAGAGAAGATTGATATTGAAGGTCTGAATCATCCAAGGCGCATGTTTGATCTGACCGAAGGGCTGATCCGCCGGAAATATAGCGGCAAGGACATTGAATTGATCCTTGGCGGAAACTTCAAGCGGGCGCTCGCTCAGATTTGGACGGTCTAAATCAGTCTTTACGGGATTGCAACAGAAGCAGAAAGACATGATCCACGAAATCACACAAATCTTTTCGCGTAATTTGATTCGAGTGGTTTCGTGGATAGTTTTTCTTTGTGTCCCAATCTCGTTAGTTTCGATTTAGATTCCAGCTAAAAATCGCAACCAGTCCGATTTCGGGCTGGATGGAAATAGCTCAGGACAAGAGTTGTTAACAAAATCGGAGGATTGTCATGAAACTACGTCGACACATCTGGCTGATCGGCCTTTTGCTTGCAACTCTGACAAGCGGACAGTTTGCTCACGCCCAAGAAGCGCCGCTCGGCGGGTTTGACGATTATGTGAACAAGTCCATTCGCGAATGGGAAGTGCCGGGCCTCGCCATCGCAATAATCAAGGATGATCGAATTGTGCTTGCGAGAGGTTACGGGGTGAGAAAGCTCGGCGATCCGAGATCGGTTGACGAGCGCACGCTGTTTGCTATTGGCTCGTCCTCAAAGGCTTTTACCGCCGCTGCGGTCGCCATGCTCGTCGATGATGGCAAACTCAAGTGGGATGATCCGGCGACGAAGTATCTTCCGGGCTTTGAGACGTTCGACCCGCACGTAACACGCGAACTGTCTGTGCGCGACCTGCTGTCGCACCGCAGCGGGCTGGAACGCGGCGACTTTCTGTGGTACGGCACTGAGTACGACCGCGACGAAATTCTCCGTCGCACCCGTTTTCTTAAACCAACATGGAGTCTGCGAAGCACATTCGGCTATCAAAACCTCATGTTTTTGGCGGCCGGGCAGGTCGTCGCTAAGCTACACGGCAAGAGTTGGGATGAATTCATTCGGCAACGCATCTTCTCACCTCTCGGCATGACTTCGAGCAGCACTAGCATCAGGGACTTCAAAAACGCGGACAACGTAGCGACGCCTCACGCCAAGATCGAAAACAAAGTCGAATCTATCCCGTGGCGCAACATTGACAACATCGCTCCCGCCGGCTCGATCAACTCAAACGTTCTGGAAATGGCGCAGTGGATACGGCTGCAATTAGGCGATGGCGTCTATCAGAAACAACGACTGCTCAGTTCCGGCGCCGTCAAAGAGATGCACACGCCTCAGACTATCATCCGGCTCCAGGGTCCGATGGAGTTGCTCTATCCTGAAGCCCATTTTCTGTCTTACGGATTGGGCTGGTTCCTGAGTGACCACCGAGGCCGGAAAGTTGTTGAACACGGCGGCGCCATCGACGGGATGAGGGCGCAGGTGGCAATGATCCCTGAGGAGAAACTCGGCGTAATCATCCTCACAAACCTGCACGGCACGCCGCTGCCTCATGCTTTGATGTACAAGGTCTTCGATGCTTACCTGGGCGCACCGCGACAGCGCGACTGGAGCGCGGAATTGCTAAAGACGATTAAGGCCCTTGAGGGGCAAGGCAAGGAGGCGGAAAAAAAGCTGGAGGCGGAGCGGGTCAAAGACACCAGAGCCTCGCTCGCGCTGGAGAAGTACGTGGGAACGTACAAGAACGACTTATACGGCGACGTTAAGGTGACGAACGAGAACGACAAACTGAAATTGAGTTTCGGCTCTGCTTTCTCTAGTGGTTTGGAGCATTGGCACTACGATACCTTCCGAGCAAAGTTCGTCGCTGCCGGAGTCACCAAAGCTTATGTGTCGTTCGCTCTAAACGCGCAGGGCAAGACAGAAACTGTGACGTTAAATCTGCCGGGCGTGGCGGACTATCCGTTCAAACGAGCGCCCGAATCGGCAGACGCCGCCGCCGTTTCCATGAGCGAAGAGGAACTGAAGAAATTCGCTGGTAAGTACGAATCAAAGACCCCGCCGATAGAGGTAAGCCTCGAACTGGTCGGCGGTAAGCTGAAGGCGGTCGTGCCGGGCCAGCCCGTCTATGATCTCGTGCCGGTCGCCCCATCGCGCTTTCGCATCGGGGGGGCGCCCGATGGCTTTTTCATTCAGTTCGAAATGGCCGAAGCCAAGCCGAAGAGCTTAACTTTTTTGCAAGGCTCAGGACCAAGCCTCGTATTGCTGCCCAAGCAGTAAGTGGGTCAGTACCACCACGAGGATAGGGGGTGGGTCCTGAGTAGCGACTCACTCATGCCACGGCCGATGAGGTCAGTACCACCACGCGGTGGCGGGTGGGTCCTTGTTAGCATGCTCAATCATCGAATTCTGAGGATGGTACTGACCTGGTGAGACCGCGGCTTGAGTGATGAGTAGCCGACCCACCCGCTAGTGCGTGGTGGTACCGACCTCATGAGATCGCTGCATGAGTGATGACCTGTTAGCAGATATCGAAACCTGAAAAATACAAAGGACACCGCCGTGAGAAAATTGATGCCTTTGATGATGCTCGGTTTAATCCTTTTCTCGTCCGTGTGGGGACAGGTTCCGAATTTGCCAACTACCCCGAACCGAGAAGGAAACGCGCAACTAACGGCGGACAAAACTCCTTCAGGTGTCCACGAGTTGACGGCTTTGGATGTGGAGGCTTTTCTCGATGGAATTGTGCCACTGCAACTTGAGCGAGATGACATTGCAGGCGCTACAGTCGCTATCGTCAAGGATGGAAAGCTGTTGTTCGCTAAGGGGTATGGTTACTCCGATTACGAAAAGAAAAAGACCGTCTCGGCCGATGAGACACTGTTTCGACCTGGCTCGGTGTCCAAGCTGTTCACTTGGACGGCGATGATGCAGTTGGCTGAACAAGGCAAGCTCGACCTTGACCGCAACGTGAACGATTACCTTGATTTCAAGATTCCCGATGCCTTCGGGCAGCCCGTCACGCTTAAGAACTTACTGACTCATACTCCCGGATTTGAGGAGCAAATTAAAGACCTGTTTACGATCGGTTCCGAAAGTCCCAATCTTGGGGGATATCTGAAGACCCACATTCCGAGGCGAATATATCCTCCTGGGACAGTGCCTGCTTACTCTAACTATGGGGCGGCGCTGGCCGGATATATCGTCGAGCTTGTTTCGGGCCGCCCCTTCCACGAATATGTCGAGGAGAATATTTTTAAACCCCTCGGCATGATTCATTCAACTTTTCGCCAACCTCTTCCGCCTGCTCTTGCTCCATTCATGTCTAATGGTTATCAACTGGCATCCGATGAACCGAAGCCGTTTGAAGTAGTAGTCCCTTTTCCAGCGGGAAGTATGAGCAGCACTGCCGCCGACATGTCTCGCTTCATGCTCGCTCATCTGCAAGACGGGCAATTCGGCGACGCCCGGATACTGCGCCCAGAGACCGCGCGGCTCATGCACAGTCGCCTGTTCGCTTTAGACCAGGCGGCTAACGCGATGGCATATGGCTTCTACGAAGAATCAAGAAACGGGCACCGGATCATCGGCCATGCGGGAGACACCCTCTACTTCCATAGCGACCTGCACCTGATTCCAGACGCGGGCGTTGGATTTTTTGTGTCGCACAACAGTTTGGGGAGCGGAAACCCTCTGCCCCGAACGACCCTGTGGGAGATGTTCCTGGATCGGTATTTTCCATACACCGCTCCAGCTACGCCGACGCTAGACAGTGCGAAAGAAGATGCCACAGCGGTAAGCGGCTCATATATTTTAAGCCGCCGGAGCGAGACGTCATTTTTGAAGGCGGCAACATTGATTGGAGAGTTCACCGTCTCGCCGGTTGGGGACGGAATGATCGAGGTGGCTCAACTGACAGGCCCGAACGGAAAGCCCAAACGGTGGCGGGAAGTGGCCCCTATGACATTTCTCGAAACAAACGGGCGGGACAAACTCATATTCAAACCAGACCAGAATGGTCGGATGCAGGTGATCTTGCCTTACCCGTTTTTCGTCGGTCAAAGAGTTGGACTATTCGAGAACAATAAGATTCTCTTACCAGTGATTGGGATTTCGCTTCTGATCATGCTTCTGACTCTGGTTTTGTGGCCCCTCGCGTGGTTTGTGAGGAGACATCACGGCCACAAGCTGGAGTTGACACCAATTGAACGTCGCCTGCGGCTGGCAGTGCGGATCGTTTTTGCGTTGGTTCTATTTTTTATGGCGGCTATGACAGGTCTTGTTGTGTACGCCTCGACGCATATCTGGTTCCTCAGCGATCGCGGGAATACCTGGTTTCATCTTGCTCAGGTGATTGGCGTTCTCGGAGCGATTGGAACGCTGGTCGTATTCTATAACGCTATCCAGTCTTGGCGGAATCAGGAGAAGAGAATCTGGAGCAAGCTCCAAGCCACCCTCTTTGTGCTGGTGTGCTTCGGTTTCCTCTGGTTCGCCTTTGCGGGAAATTTATTACGTTTCAGCTCGAATTATTGAGGCGGCGATTGTGAGTATGAGACCCAAGAAAGACCTCAGCGGATGAGCAGGACTTTTAATTGAGATGAGTTTACAACTAGAGCGCAAGTTAAACATTCAGAGCGCGAGTGGGTCAGGACACCTCTTACTCCGATTCCTTCGGGGCGAGAATTCTTACCAGCGGAAGCCTTGATTTAAAAAATCTTGAGAGGGGATCGGAGACAGTGCCGACGAAGACCCGACCGGATATTAGAACAATCACACGACTGGTTCCTTCCAGCGGAAATCTCGTGCAAGGCCAATCAGAGTTGGCCATCAACCCAGCCCTTGCCCGGGCGGCCAGCGAGGTGATTCACGCTAGTCAAAACCACTATAGCCGCGCGGAAGGTGTCATCGAGCTACGCAACGCAGTGGCCCAAAAGATCGCCTTATTCAACGGCATGAAGGTTGACCCGAAGGTTACACCGCCTGAGTTATTAATCACTGCCGGCGCGACAGGCGGTCTTATTGCTATCGCTCATACCCATCTGAAGGGTACTTCAGCCCTCGTTTTCGAGCCTTACTACCCCTACCACCGTCGAATTCTTGATGAACTAGGCGGATCGACCGAGGTTTTACCATTGCATGGTGAAAACCTGGAATTAGATGGAGATGAATTGCGCGACCGCTGCCGCAAGATGAAGAATCGCCAGCCCTTCCCGCTGCGCGCCATCATCGCCTGCACTCCGGTGAATCCGACCGGTAAAGTCTTTACGAGAAGCGAACTCGAGATGGTGGCGGAGGTTTGTCAGGAATTTGATCTCCTCTGCATTGCGGATGAGGTTTATGAGCACTACGTAGTTGGTGATAGAACGCACGTTTCCATCGCTACGCTCGATGGAATGTGGGAGCGCACGCTCACGGTCAACTCATTTTCCAAGTCGTGGAACATCTCGGGTTGGCGACTCGGCTACGTTTACGGCACCAATCGACTCGTTGCTCCTCTAAATAATACCATTAACGTCTTCTATGTGTGCTCACCGACGCCGCTTCAACGCGCACTCTCTGAGGTGCTGATGTCGGACCCGCACTACTACACTGAATTACGCGGGCAATTTACTCTCAAACGCCGCATTGCGGCCGAAGCCTTAGAGCAGGTGGGATTCCGGATTTATGACTCAGGATCAGCTTTTTATATATGGGCGCGCATTCCGGAAGGCCACAAAGATGCAATGCAGCTCAACGAGATGTTGATCAGCCAGGCTGGGGTGGCTGGAGTGCCGGGCAGCGCCTTCGCCGATAGCGATCTGTACGACGGCTACATGCGCTTTTGCATCGCACGCGAAGACGAGATTTTAAAAGGTGCGCTCGACAAAATTCAGACCGCACTATCGGAAAAGCATATGTAGAGCCTGAGCAGCCGGGAGGTTCGCATCTCATGACAAGTGTGCCGCGCACGCTCGGGTCGCGGGCTCTGATCCTGGTGACCATCGGATCAGTGATAGGCTCAGGTATCTTCCTCGTCCCCCGGCGCGGTGCTGCGCCAAGTGGATGGTTTCATTCTCCATAAGACGCACTACGACTATCTCGCAGCTCTTTCTACCAGTGAGATCGCGGCACTGACCAAGCGGCATTACTTTGTGCGTAATTACCGTCGGGCAGCCTCAACTCGTCTTCGAAGGGCCGCTGCTGAGTCATTTCCTGGCTGCCCGAGCGTTCCCAACTGGGGCTTCAACTCCCACCCCTTTACCAAACCGCTACCTCATTACTTTCATCGCGCCCTCTTCGTGGACGTTCACCGAGGCGAAGTCCGGCAACATTAAGATCGAGCCGCCGTCCGACGTGATTCTCCGCGCTTGATTTAAGACGAACGTTCGTGCTATATACCGGCAACTGGTATCTGGGGTTTTGCTTGTGGATGTCATAACGGAGACAAAGACGGCGGGTAAAGGTCGCAAAGCAAGGGGCGGGCGCACGCGACAAACTATTTTAGAAGCCGCGGTCGACACCGCCTCGGCAGAGGGGCTGGAAGGGCTAACCATCGGGCGTCTTGCCACGCAACTCTCGATGAGCAAGAGCGGGCTTTTCGCCCACTTCGGCTCGAAGGAGGATTTGCAGCTGGCGACAATCGAGGCGGCGCGCTCCGTCTTCATCCGCGAGGTTATCCTCCCGGCCTTCGAAGCTGAACGCGGAGTGAGGCGCCTCTGGAAGCTCTGCGATGTTTGGCTCAGCTATGTGCAGGGCGGGGTCTTCAGCGGAGGCTGTTTTTTCGCCGCCGCCGCCTCAGAGTTTGACAGCCGTCCAGGGCCGGTACGCGACCGCATCGCCGGAATAATGAAGGAGTGGCTCGTCACCGTTCGGCGAGCTATCGTCGAGTCTCAGGAGGCAGGGCAGCTGAACACGGACGTTGACCCGACGCAACTCGCTTTCGAGTTCAACTCCTTCGAACTGGGGGCTAACTGGGCTTTCCAGCTCTATGGCGACAAGCAGGCGTTTGCGCGCGCGCGTGAGTCCATACTTGAACGCTTGCGCCGTCACTCAACCAGGAGCGGCGCCTCGTTGTTACCACCGACTCAACAGAAACGTGGTCGTACTTGCGCAAAGAGATAGGTTCAATATGAACTCACCGGAAATGAATCACCTGTCGCCAGTCGTGCTCAAGAGAGAGGCCGCTTGGGACGGGATCAAGCTCGCGCACTATCGTTTCCAAGCCGGAGATTTGCCGGAACACCGCCACAAGGAACACCTGATCACCATCGCGCTGGGCGAGGGTTGCAACGGTGAAATACGCACGGCCAGCGGATTTCGGACCCGCGGACAGACCCGAGATAGCATCTGCGTGATCCCTTCGGGACAGCCTTTCGCTGCCACGCTCGAAAGCGCTTCAGAGCACCTGGCAATTTATCTGGAGCCGTCTCTCGTCTTGCGGGCGGCCAGCGAGTCGCCCGCGACGGGAGGCGGCATCGAGGTCGTTGAAGCGTGTTCTCCGAGTGATCCGGTTATCAAGAGTGTCGGGCTGGCGCTGCTGGCCGAGCTCGAGTCGGAAGGCTTGAGCGGCCGTCTTTATGCTGAATCGTTGGCGAATGTTCTCGCCGTTCACCTCTTGAGGCATTACACGACTGCGGGGGATGGTTCGCGGCGATTCACGGGCGGCTTGTCTGGGCAGAAGCTGCGGCGAACGATGGCTTTCATCGCCGACAATTTTGAAAGCGAGCTGAGTCTCGCTGACTTGGCGGGCGTTGCCGGGATGAGTACCTTTCATTTCGCGCGTGAGTTCAAGCGAACGACGGGTACGACACCGCACCAGTATTTGATAAAGTTTCGTGTCGACCGCGCCAAGGCGCTGCTGACCGGAAGTGAGATGCCGCTCGTTGAGGTCAGTTCCCGGTCGGGGTTCAGCCATCAGAGCCACTTCACACGACTCTTCCGCCGGCTCACCGGCACGACGCCGCAATCTTACCGCCTGATGTTTCAGCCGTAGCCTCGCTTCAAACAAACTGCTGCCAACGAGTAGCAAGATCCGTCAAGCGCCAGCAATAACTGGAAAGACTCAAAGCTCCTGCCGCCTGTACGCTGTCTCAATTGCCAAATTCAGCACAGACAGTGGAGGGATAACAATGAGGCAGAGGAGACTACTGTTAGCGATCTTACTGATGACGTTGCTAGGCAGCGTCAGCCTAGCTCAAACTGGCCGAGATGACGCGCAGAACGCTATCCGGCGTGGTAACGAAAAGTACGCGAAGGCAAAATATCAGCTCGCCATCGAGGAGTATCGTCGCGTCCCTCCTGGTGCGGGCGAAACCTACGCTCAGTCGCTGTACAATATCGGTGTCTGTTATTACGAACTCTGGAGAACCGACGAGGCTATGATCTATTACAGGAGAGCTGTCGAAGCGCGGAAGGGGCGCTACCCGATGGCCCTCTACGCAATCGGCGTCGCCCTCACCGATTTCAAACGGCTATCGGAAGCGAAGGAAGCCTTCAGGCAAGCAGTCGCCAGGTCGGACGAAAAATACGCGCCGTCTCACTACATGTTAGGGCTGCTCGCGATGCGTGAAGGCGATAACGAAGCTGCGGCAGCTTATTTTAAGGAAGCCATCGCCCGCTCCAAGGATCGTTTCCCGGCCAGTCACAATAATCTCGGCGTGGCGCTGGCAAGGATGGGGCGCTTGCCGCAAGCACATCGAGAATTCGAGGCTGCTCTGAGAACGGCAGACGGTGAGTTTAATGAGGCGAGACACAACCTCAAGCTCTGCCGCTCGTTGCTGGCTCTATCTGCGAAAGCCCAACTGGCGTCCCTGAAGACGTTTGAAACAACTGATAGCCCCACAGGAAATTAGCTGACCGAAAGGAATAATCCTGCGTTCGACGTTCCATCCCTCTGCATCGCGCTCAGTTAGATAGAGCTACACGGATTGCCCGTCATCAGGATGCCGAAATGCTCGCGTAGAATCGCCGCATAGTCCGCTTCGTTCGTCAGTCCCCTCTCCTGCCGACCGTGGCCTACTCTAGATGTGATGAAACGCATCTCGCTGAGAGTGATGCGCCCTTCCGGCGTCGCTCGTGAGCAGATGCGCGTTTTGGTGAAGTGCGACTCCGGCGAGGTCTGATGGTAACAACACATCCCGACGTAGTCAGAATACTGATGCGGCCGGAGGGTGAAGCGGTGCTGCATTTTCCATTCAGCGCCGCCATCACGCTCCAACAGAATCAGGTATTCGCCATCAGGAACTAGACGATAAGAGCGCTCACCTTGCGCCTGCTCGCCCCGTTCATCGAGCAGCAACGGCTCTCGAAACGAATCGCCAAAGCCGACGTCCACGATCCAACGTTCGTCAAGGGAAACCATCAATGCCATATGATCGAAGTCCGGTCCGAATCCCCCTTCGGCCTTCGCCACCTCAGCCGAAAGCATGGCGACCTCAAAACCCAACGCGCGCAGCAACGCGGCGAACAGTCCGTTGAGCTCGTAACAAAAGCCGCCGCGTCGTCGTTCCACAATCTTGTCGAACAAGGCATCGTCGGAAAGAGTTATCGGCTCTCCTGCGTGGATGCTGAGATTCTCAAAAGGCACCGCCAGCAGGTGCGCCAATTGCAACGCCCTCAAGGTCTCAGCGTTGGGAACAAGCGAACCACTATACTTGATGCGATCGAGGTAAGCCTTCGGGTTCAAGTAGGGGCTCCTCCCGTTGTAAGCACTATCAATACTGTTATAGCCCGCAAATCCGATCAATAGATTCTGTGAGGGAATTTTGACGACAACGCCTAAGTCCAAACGTCACGCAACAACTAATAAAGCATATTTCGACAATACGGACCAGAGTGTAGCTCATGTTATTTGCCGTTGCAGTTCTTTACGTAACCGTAACCACATGGGCAAGCAGTTTTTAACGAGAGTCAAGTGGCAAAAGCCCACTGCCGGGCTACTGCCGCGGTGTGAATGAGAGCACGCAAGCTAATGAGTCTGCATGCAAATGTGTAGCCGAGAGTCGCGATGCAGGATAAAGTAGAGTTCTGTTCAACCAGTCGCACTAACCAATTTTGGATATGTGTGCTGTCGCTCAGAAGGCTGTCCTTTCCAGTTGTATATTCACGGTTACGCACCATGATGGGGCTGTGGAACCGAAGCGATCAAGAAACCGTGATGAATCTAGAAACTGACATAAGGCGGGCCGTCCTAGTAGTGGAGGATGTCGCGGAGACCCGCGACGGCATTGAAAAGTTGCTCAGTGCAGACGGTTATCGCGTGGCAGTGGCCAGAGATGAACGAGACGCAATAGAAAGCGGCCAGTTAAAGCGGCCAGACCTGATTCTGGTGAGCCTGGGTGGGCTACCGCGCGAAGTTATTAATACCGCACTTCGCATTCGTGAACTCTCGGGGATAGCAGAAGAGGTGCCGATTGTGGTCTTTTGCATTGGAGAAGTCGCTGAGGGTGATGAAGTCGCGATCGGCCACAATGTATACGTCACCCGGCCTGACAACTTCAATCAGTTAAGAAGCCTTATCACTCGCCTGCTGCGCAAGATTCCAAAGGCCGCTTGACTTACTGCAACTCGCTGAGAGAAACCCGACTCCGTTTATTTTCGGTCACATCGATGACCCCAACACACAAGCGCAACCCAGTCGCAACAGGCTGGGCGACAATTAGAAGTATCTTTGTGGCCATGAAGACATCAATAGAAACCCTGAGGTTGGGCGCCCAACAAACTCTTGATGAGCTCTTTGCCCAAAGGCTAATCCCTTTCGCATTGTCAGCTCGGGCGGTGGAGTCCCTGGGGCTTGAAGAATACATCGTTCGTTTTCACGATGCTCGGCTACATTCGGTCGATGTTTCCTGGCCGGAAGGCCGCTCCTTCGAAGAAATGGTCCGAGCTGCCGTATTGGACCGGGTGTCGAGACTCAGTTATCCCGGACAAAGAGAGGCCCCTGTACGCCACCAACGAGAGCAAAGCATGCTTTAAAATTAAGTGAGCTTGCGCACTTCGCTCGACTTCCACCGATGTCGCAGTCGCCGTCGACTCCGAATATCCTTTCTGTAATGCTAATCAGGCGACTCAAGCCTTTCTGCTTTGGAGCCCCAACGCCAAGCGCTAGCCGCTTTCGATCATTATCCATGGGTGCCTCCCTTCAACGGGCAAGTAGAAGGCCTAACACTTGATCTTCTTGCTTAGGAATAATCGATCGTCTGCGGCCTTTGCCAGGCGTCGCATGTTGCCCCTGGATCCTCCGGGTGCGCAGACACACCGGCTCATACCGAATTCGGCTTGAGGCCTTTTGGTCTACCTATTCCTTAAAGTCGTCTGAATCAGTGCTTTGGGCTTCATCTTCGGCATGAGCCGAAGCGGTGATGGGCCGGCGTACTCTCGACCACATTGGTATCAAGTAGGTTGGAGCGCATCGGGGGCGAAGCGTTCTAGCGCATCAGTTCTGAAGTTGTTGGAACTAGTAAGGTCGCTCGCGGGGGTCTGGGGCAATACGGCGGGCAACAGGTAGTCCAGGAGGTATTGCAGTTGGTCGTAGTCTGAGAGTCTCGTGACATACTCGTTACGACGGGCGCCAACTTCCATGATCGAGCCGGAGTCTATTGCGTCCTCATGCGTAACGATCACAACAGGCAGCTGCCACAACTGTGCCTGCTTCAGGATCTGTCGCGCGGCCACCAACTCGTACAGCAAAGGTACATCGAGATCAACCAGGAGAAGATCGGGATGGATCCGCCGGGCATGCTGAGCCGCGTCTTGTCCGTTGTCAGTCCCTATCACGCCGTATCCGTTTTGTGCCAGGACCTCCTTAAGATCGGACCGTGCGTCCTGGTGGTCTTCCACCACTAGCACAAGATGGTTAGCTTGCGAACGCTCCGGATGCCGAGGTGCTAAAGCTGAGTTGAGTTTTATAGGCATGAACGACACCGCTATGTGATGAACTCGGGGCGAAAGCCCCGTGGGGGCAGATTAATTGGGTAAATGGGGGCAAATTACAAATGAGGCGAAGGCGAAGATGTTGCTAAGTCTGCCTGCCGTCTAGTTGTTAGTCTACCTTCTATCCCCCCTCATTATCAGGAACCTCGTCGATTGCACTTCAATAACGCAGGACCTTATCTTGTCAGGCCACTTCTCTGCCTAGTTGTGTAAAGTTACACGAGGCGTCTTTTTTACGTCTGTGCGCTACCACACATAGCGATATACTCCGTCTACCTTCATTCTAAGATCGACCTCTATCGGAGTTTTCCGGAGCCCTTGTACGCTTTCCCACTGCTTTTGAGCGTATGTGTGTTGCCACACAGACGGTCAGCACTGCTGGTGTTACTCCTTACACAGCAAGATCTTAGGTTAATGCAGATGCCACTATCAAAAAACCACAGCGTGGTCCGGGCTAACCGGCTACTGGCTACGCTTCCGAGAAAAGAATACCAACGTCTGCTCCCCAGCATGGAAGAGATTCCTTTGCTCTTCGAGAAGATCGAACCAGGGGAGCCCATCCTCGACGTTTACTTCCCCACCAGTGGCATTGTGTCTTTGCTCGCTGCTGTTGAAGATCGAGCGACGCTCGAAGTCGGACTCGTAGGAAGGGAAGGCATGGTGGGCCTGCCAGTATTCATGGAGGTGAAAACGTCGCGTAATCTCGCCGTAGTGCAAGGTGCGGGCTCCGCACTCAGAATGAAGGCAAACATCTTTGCCAAAGAGTGCCAAGACGGTGGTTCGTTGCCCCGCTTGCTGCGTCGCTACTCCCACTCATTGTTAACGCAGATCTCTCAAACCGCGGTCTGCAACCGATTTCATCCCATCGACGCGCGTCTAGCCCGGTGGCTGCTAATGACCCGTGACCGGATGGGCTCTGACGAGTTTCAACTCACACAGGAATTCTTGTCCAACATGCTGGGTGTGCGGCGCGAGGGCGTTAACAAGGCCGCCGGTATGCTTCAGCAAAAGCAGTTGATCAATTACAGTCGCGGCACTCTCACGATTCTAAATGGAACCGGCCTGGAAGCAATCGCCTGCAATTGCTACGGAATCATCAGAGAGGAATACGATGCCCTCCTCCCGGAAAAGGCGCGCGTTAAAACACTTCACTGATGGAAATCAAGAGGTTTTTCGCACCGTCGGTGTAAAGCGTTTCGGCCTATATGGCTTGGTGTCGAAGAGTCAGGGATAGGCGACCTCTCTCCGCGATTTAGAATCCAGCATCCCCCGCGCAACTGTTCGTGATACGACGATTTACTAGCCGGAAACGACAATCTGATTGTCGACTGCTCTCACGCCTCGAACAGCCTTTACAATCTGCTCAACCTTTGCCTTTGTGGCCTCGGAATTGACAGTTCCAGTCAAGACTGCTCGTGCGTCTGTAATAGTCAGAATTACTCCAGCCATATCCGAATCTTGGGTCAGCCTTTTTGTGGCGACGTCCTGCATGTTCGCGTCTTCATTCGCGCTGGTAAATTCCCTTTGGCTTGGCTCGGCAGGTTGCGGAGCAGGTTGCTGAATAATTACCGGCGCCTGCTGGGCGGGAGCCGGCTGCTGTATGATTACAGGGGCTTGCTGAGCGGGAGCCGGCTGTTGGACTATAGTCGTAGGTGGCGCTTGGCTGGCCAAATCGATGTTAGCATTTCTGTTGGCGGATTCATTCGCGTTTCGGTTACTAACTATATAGAAAATCACGGCGACAGCGGTGATTGCGAGAATCGCAACTATGGCTATTGTCGCCGTTGAAACACCAGGTTCGCTCGGGGTTCTCCGTGTTCTCTCGGTTAGAACCTCGCTTCGCTGGCCAGGGCTATTTACAACGACGTGCTTCTGTACTGTCTCTTTATTGGAATCCATAAATTTCTCCTTCTTGATATCACCCGATCATGAAACGCAGCGGTTAGATTACTCGCTTCATATTTAGCTTCTGTGTGCAACACAAAATGCCATTAAGTGCTTGATTCCTGCTGACGCTAACCCAGAGTTTCCGCTTCAGCGTTTTACTGAGAAAAACAGCAGACGGCACACAAGAAGCGAGGTTGCCGGCAGAATTCTGGCGTCGCAGGTGATTGTCCTAACGAACAACTAGCGTAGGAATACCACTGCCGGCAGGGATTGTCCGTGCGCTAACACACATATCAGAAGGCAGGAAAAAGGGATGAAGTGCTATCCTAGCAACCGATCGAACTCATTCTTGACCACCACGTAACATTCGCAGACGGTATCTTCCAGCTTCTGGCGATCGAGGATCTTGATGTGACCGCGGACGTAACTAATCGCACCGGCGTCTTGCAGGCGACCGGCAGCCACGGTGACACCTTCACGGCGAACGCCCAACATGTCGGCAATCAGTTCTTGAGTCATGATCAACTCATCTACCTTCACACGGTCGTGGCTTAGCAAGAGCCAGCGGCAAAGTTGCTGCTCTACTGAGTGAAGACGGTTGCAAACGGCCGTCTGTGATATCTGAGTGATCAATGCTTGTGTGTAGCGCAGCAGCAACTGTTGGAATTTTCCGCCCCGAGCGAATTCGTCTTGCAGCATCTTTGCCTTCATCCGGATGGCACCGCCGGCGCTCTGTACGACGGCCCGGTTAGGCATGGTGCCGCCTCCCATGAAGAGGGCAATCCCGACCACGCCATCATTACCAGTCAAACCCATTTCAGCGCTGATGCCGTTTTCCATGGTGTAGAGCAAAGAGACGATTGAAGTCGTTGGAAAATAGACATAATTCAAGAGTCCGCCGAATTCGTAAACAACTTCACCGAGAGAAAACGAGACTGGCAGCAGTTGTGGACGCAGGCGTTCATACTCGGTACGCGGAAGTGCGGCGAGCAGCCGGTTTTCAACTGCAGCATTAGATACATTGGATACTGACATGCGAAGCCTCGATGTCGCTGCCGCCGTCCAAAAAAACCAATCAGTGTGAGGAGTAAATTATAGCGCTACCTTATGTCGGAAGGTGAAGCCCTAAAGAGCAACCACAACCTTAGGACGCTCAGCAGAGGATATCATATGTGTTATACCGCACATTCGTTTTTTTTTCGGGCAATTTTGCCCCCACGCCAACGATGACATCACTACGGACCGCGAGCGGTGGCGACCGGGACTTCGGCATGGCAGCGGGACGATCTGGGTCCTAGCAATTAAGCTCTTCCGGCCACTTCGCCTGTCTGAGTGTTCACCCGGACCAGGTCCCCCGCTTTGATAAAGAGCGGTACGCGTACGGAGAGACCCGTCTCCAGCATGGCCTGCTTGGTGGCGCCACCGGCTGCGGTGTCACCCCGCAGCCCCAGGTGCGCGGAAACCACCGCGAGCTCAACGTATTGTGGCAGTTGCAATGAAACAGGAGCACCGTTGTACTTCAAAACCTGAAGCGATACTCCTTCTTTAAGATAGCCACGATCGGATTCGACGGCTTCCTCCGAAAATGTAAACTGCTCGTAACTCTTCTGGTCCATAAAATGGAAACCGTGCGCATCATTATAGAGAAATGAGGCGGGCGACAGCTGAATGTCAGGCTCCTCAAACTTTTCCCCTGAACGAAAGCTCTTTTCCATGACCGCACCCGTTAATAGTTGACGCAAACGGGTGCGTACCATCGTCGCCGCACCTCGCGCAGTCGGCGAAGCAAAGAAAACTTCAAGCACCACGTACGGCTGAGAATCAACAGCGATCAGCATTTTTCGTTTTAGTTCGTTGGCTGCGATTAGCGCCATTCAATTGATCCTCCCCAACTGTTGCGGCTCGACGCGCAGCACCGGCGCGGAACCATCCTAGTGCAGCGTCTCGGAATAACTGTACAACAGTCCGGCATGTTCGCTGCTTTTCATGCAATATAGTAAGCCATTTTAGTTCGTGATCTTCGTGTGACTTAGTGGATCGCCTGCCGTAGGCAAGAAACTCGATTCACCAACTCACACGAAACCGAAACACTAAAAGAGACTGTAAGGTCAAGGTGAGACAAGTGGTTATTGCGAACATCCTGTGCAAGAATTTCACGCAAAGACGCTAAGGGAGCAAAGACGCCAGAAGTAACTAAATTAAACTAAATAATTTGCGTCTTTGCTCGCTTTGCGCCTTTGCCTTTCCGTCTTTGCGTGAACCGTTTGTTTGCGGCATGGCCGCGCCGTGATTATCTGCGTAATCTGCGGATCGATTTAAGTGAGCTTGAGCATGCATGCCTGAATTCCCGGACATCATGGTTTATATCCAAGCGCTGGAGCAGCGCATTATGGGTGAGACGCTCCAACGCGTACAGCTGGGGTCGGCTTTTCTTCTGCGTACTCCACGACCGCCAATCAAAAGCGTGGAAGGCCGGAAGGTGGTGAAGTTGCGTCACTTAGGTAAGCGCATCTGTATCGGTCTCGAAGAAGATCTGTGGTTGGTGTTCCATTTGATGATTGCCGGCCGCCTTCACTGGCACGAGCGGACAGTGAAAGCTTCCAGGATACGCTTAGCAGTTTTCGATTTCCCTAGCGGAACTCTTTCACTCACTGAAGCCGGCACGCAGCGGCGGGCCTCTCTCCACCTAATCGAGGGCGAAGCCGAACTTCAGCGACTGAACCCAGGTGGTCTCGATACTCTTGAGATTGACTTGGAAAGCTTCGCGAAAGTTCTGCTGTCGGCCAACCACACGTTGAAGCGGGCACTCACTGACCCTCGATTATTTAGCGGCATCGGCAACGCCTATTCAGACGAAATTCTTTGGCTCGCTCAGCTGTCCCCGATTGCGCTCACGCAAAAGCTCACCTCAGAGGAAATCCTGCGCCTGTTCAACTCAACGCGCACGACGCTCAATCACTGGGTTGAACTCCTGCGCGCAGAAGTGGTGAAAGATGATGCAAAGAAACCAGGCAAAGGTCTCGCGGGAGCCGGCGGATCTGCAGAGGCGGGCGCCCCTCCGAGAGCACGGGGAGCTCAGGGCTTTCCCGAAAAGGTGACCGCGTTTCGTCCAGAGATGGCCGTTCACGGTCGCTACGGGCTGCCATGTCCGCGCTGCAACGCGAAGGTCCAGCGTATCCGCTACGCCTCCAACGAGACTAACTACTGTCCGGTCTGCCAAACCGCGGGGAAGCTACTCGCAGACCGAGCCCTCTCCCGTCTCCTCCGCGCGGATTGGCCCAGGACCGCTGAAGAGCTGGAAGTGCTGACATCCAACTCCTGAACCCAGGTCCGGCTGATCCCATGCCCATGTAATCAAGAGGAACGCCTCAAGTAAGGCTAGAGCGGCCGCAGCCACTTCTCCATAACCTCCCGAGTGTCGACGCCGGTGCCCTCAGCTAAGATCGCCGGCAATTCTTCAATATGAAAAGCCCGCCGGTAACGCACGCTCCAGGTCATGAGACTTCTCATCCCGTCGCGGAAGCTTTTCTTTCCCGCCGTGCGCTCGCGGATGCGCTCATCCATTTCGGCCGCCATTAGCGCGCCGCGTGAGAAGAGGTTGCGGCCGGTGCGGAAGTCTTCCGAGTAACGTGTCGAGCCAACTCGGGACAGTTCAACCAACGTCATCCTGCGGATAAATGCGGGCGACTCTGCCACGATGCCGCGGAGGCCGTCCAGCATCCGCTGCCGGTAGGCCTTCGATTCTGATTCAGGTCGACCGGCACTCGAGACTTCTATCGCGAGGTACCTGACGAAACCTTCGCTCAACCAGATCGTGTCGATGACCGGTGCCAGCTCCCAGGTGAAGGGGAAATAGCCTTCGCCATATGCGCGCTTCGGCACCCAGGCATGAGCGATGTGATGAGCAAAGTTAAAACGCTCACGATCTCTCTGCTCGGCACTCGACTTTGAGGTAATCCCTCGGTCCATGCCCAGATAATAAGTGCTACTGTCGAGGTGTTCCATGCTGAAGCCGTAGCGATGTTCAGGTGAAACCGGGCGAAGCAACTCGATTAGGATTGTGTAATGAGGAAACGGCGCACCGCCGAAATACGCGATCACCTGTTCCATCGCCTCGAGTGCCAGTTTGCCATGCAGTTCAATATCCACTCCGCCCTCGGCGTAGAGGGCGACAAACAACGGAACAGCTCCCGTCAGACGTTGCACCTGGAGTTTTGGCCCCATGGCGATCTGTGAATCGGCGAGCACGTAGAAGCTGGCGGCTTGAGCTGCCGTCGAACCAGTTGCGGCAGGCATCCGCGGGGCGAGCGTCGAGAAGATGGGCCAGGCAGCAGGACCATCAATATGTAAACGAATCGGCTGGTCTTCAAAGCCATCGACAAATGCGAAGATCGAATAACCGAGCAACCCGACATATGCAGGTCGTACCATTGAAGAGTCGGAAGCTCCGAGGATCTCACGTTCCATTCGCGCGAGATTGACTTCGTACTCAATACGACGCACACGTACACCGGCCTTGCCAATAACCCACCGCGGTCCGTCGGTCCGCCGAACCGGCAAGGGCTCTCCCAAGTTTGAGAAGGCCAGGACCGGATCCACGTAGCGATCAAACTGTTGCTCGCCATACCCCATGGGAATCGCACGCGGCATGACGAGAGTCAGCGGCGCGGCTTGCGCATCCGGCAATGCAATGGTCACGCGGACTCGCTCGCTTCCAGGTGCCGAGTAACGCAGAGCATAGGTGAGCTGCGGCTGTTGAGAATTAGCGAGGACCGGCGCGCAAATTAATAAGAGAAGTGCAAGCAAGACTTTCAAGGTTGATGTCTCCACTCAACCAGCGCCGGAGGCGCGGCAGAAGAAGCCAGGGGTTAAGCGTTGGCGCGCAGCCCCTGGATAAAGCGTTATACACCACCGCGCCCTGTTTGGGGGACGTGATCCAGGGGCAGCGCGCGAAGCGCTGGCCCTGGCTACCTTCTGCCGCGCCTCCAGCGCTAGTTGAGGTTCCTCCTCTCCCAAGGTCAGTTACCTCAATACCACCTCACGCGGGTTATGTTTTCAAAACCTCCTCTGTTATTTTATCGTTAAAGAATAAGGTGAGTTAGCGCCTGCCAAACCTGGAAGCAAAATGTCTACTGCCGAAGCGACGCTGGAAACAAACATCAAACAATCACGCGCAACCCTCGATACCTGGGTGCGCGAGGTCGTCCAATGGCATTTCACTTCGGAGACGGGCTGCACTTTCTGGTTGGATTACGCGCAGACACTTTCCTTTGATCCACGAAAGGCAATTGAAACCTACGAGGATCTTTCGAAGTTAGGCCCTTTTCAGGATGAATGGCTGCGCGGTGGTCCGGTGCGCCGGTGGGTACCGAAAGGTTATGCCGGACGTCCGGTCTATACGTTTGAAACGGGCGGCAGCACAGGTGTTCCTAAATCTCGGATCAATATCGAGGATTTTCGTCTCGACTATGAAGCCTTCAGCGCCACGCTGCCCGATGAGTTCTTTCCCAAGGGAACAGACTGGTTATCGCTGGGTCCGACTGGCCCACGGCGCTTGCGGCTAGCGGTCGAACATCTGGCGCAATATCGCAGCGGCATCTGTTTCATGGTCGATCTCGATCCGCGCTGGGTCATCAAGCTATTGAAGATGGGTCAGCCAAAGATGGCCGAGCAGTACAAGCAGCACGTGATTGAGCAAGGTCTCACTCTGCTGCGGGCCCATGACAACATTCGTTGCCTGTTTACCACTCCGAAACTGCTGGAAGCATTGTGCGAGAAGGTCTCGCTCAAGAAGCTCGGCATAACCGGCGTCTTTTGCGGCGGCACGGAGATGACGCAACAGTTTCATCGTTTTGCAGTCGAAGAGCTGCTTGATGGGGCATACTTTGCCGCGACCTACGGCAATACCTTGATGGGTTTGGCCGTACACAAGCCGCGGATCCCGGAAGACAACTACGCTATCATCTATTACCCGCCTCTCCCGCGCGCGATGATTGAGGTAGTGGATCCGGATAATCCAGATAGGGTTGTTGATTATGGCGAGACGGGTCGCGTTCGTTTGACAACGTTGACGAAAGAGTTCTTTATGCCGCGCTTCCTTGAGCGGGACGCAGCCGAACGCGAACCACCCTGCGAGCTTTATCCGTGGGACGGTGTGCGCAATGTAAGACCCTTCGCCGGATTTCAGAATACAGTCGTCGAAGGAGTGTATTAACATTGCCAATTTCCGATTGCCAATTGCCAATTGGCTTCGCAATGGAAATTGAATCGGGGCATCACACGGTCAATCGCTGAAATCAAAATCACAATCGGCAATCGGCAATTGGAAATTGGCAATGATTAAGATTCCATTACTTCGCCGCGGCGAGCCATACACCAGTCTGGATGTGGCGTTAATTCCGCACCACCAAACCCGCGAAATGTTTGTCGAGGTCAGCCAGGCTAACGCCGGTTTGATTCGGCGGGATCTTCGCGATCAAGCAATGGCCCGAGGCAAACTAGCGCGCTTCTCAACTACCGAGTTAGTGGCAATGTGCCGGCACGCGGCTGATCACTTCCTGAACGACACGCTATTGCTCGGCGCGGAGCCGCAGACTGCAGAAGATTATGTAAAGCACGTTTCGGCCACGACCGGTTTGCCACTCGTAATGGTCCGGAAAAACATGCAGAAGATCCGCAGCATGCTCGCCGAAATGGGAGACGTGCTGAACGGATTGACGCGCAACATTGATTCGGAGGTTCTAGACCGCGGCTTCGGAGAAGTTGAGGGCCATGCCGTCAGTTTCTTTCCTTGCGCAGAATCCCTTGGGGTCGTGCTGCCAAATAATTCCCCAGGCGTGCACTCGCTGTGGATTCCGGCCTTCCCCCTGAAAATTCCCCTCGTTCTGAAACCCGGTAGCGCCGAGCCGTGGACTCCCTACAGAATTGTGCAAGCGCTAATTAAAGCGGGTGCACCGAGAGAAGCGTTCTGTTTCTATCCTGCGGATCACGCGGGTGCTGGCGAAATCCTGCGCAGTTGTGGACGGGGGATGATGTTCGGAGATGCGTCTGCGATAGGTGCGTGGGAGAGCGACTCGCGCGTGGAGATCCACGGCCCGGGTTACAGCAAAGTTATCCTGGGCGAAGACTGCGTCGATGAATGGGAGAAGTATCTGGATGTGATGGTCGCGTCGATTGCTGAAAATGGCGGGCGCTCCTGCGTCAACGCGTCATCCGTTTGGACTCCCGCACACGCCGAAGAGATTAGCGAGGCGCTGGCAGAACGTCTGGCGAGAATCATTCCGCGAGCTGCTGACGACGAAGCGGCCCAGCTCGCCCCTTTCGCAAATCCCGAAGTCGCTTCACGTATCTCACAAATCATCGATCAAGGATTGGCAGAGCCAGGCGCTCGCGACGTCACCGCCGCCCACCGCAAAGGCGAGCGATTGGTGAGCTGGAACGGTTGCTCGTATCTGCTGCCGACCATAGTTCACTGCGAGAATTTGGCTCATCCACTCGCCAACAAGGAATTTCTGTTCCCGTTTTCCAGCGTTGTGAACGTCCCACAACGCCAGCTCACCGAAACACTAGGACCCAGCCTGGTGGTCACGGCAATTACTCGGGATCCGGAACTAGTTCAGCGACTAGTCTCGTCACCAAATGTCGATCGTCTGAATGTTGGCCCTGTGCCTACAAACCAAGTGAGCTGGGATCAGCCGCACGAGGGCAATCTCTTCGAACACCTATACGCGCGGCGGGCTTTCCAACGCGCTGTCTCCTTCTGAAACACTTGCAGTGAGGATTTTATATCTAACGGGTGGCGCAGGTCAGATGTATTGCGGGAGTTGTCTGCGCGATAACGCCCTGGCAGCGGAGCTGCTTTCTCGCGGCCACGATGTCACCCTCCTCCCTGTCTACACTCCCACGCTCACGGATGAACCGAACGTGAGCCAGGAGAAAGTTTTCCTGGGTGGTATCAGCGTTTATCTCGAACAATACTTCCCGATGTTTCGCAGGTCGCCTCGGTGGCTCGACCGACTCTGGGATTCAAATGCCATGTTGCATCTGGCGTCGCGTCGTTCTATTTCAACGAGTCCGAAGATGCTGGGGGAGCTGACCGCCTCGATGTTGAGGGGTGAAAACGGATTTCAACATAAAGAGATCGCAAAACTCACGGACTGGATCAAGCACGAAGCGGCGCCAGATCTAGTCAGCCTGCCCTACTCGCTACTGCTAGGGTTGGCAAGACCGATCAAAGACGCAATAAACCGGCCCATCTGTTGTACGCTGCAGGGCGAAGATCTCTTTCTTGAAGGACTTGAGGAGCCGTACAAGAGCGAATGTCATAGTCTCATTCGGGCGAATCTCAAGCACGTCGATGCTTTTATCTCCGTGAGCGAATACTACACGGGGTTTATGACGGAGTATCTGAATATACCGCCGGAAAAGATCAGGCTTGTGCCGCTGGGAATTAACCTGCAAGGGTACGAAAAAAGGAAACGTGAGTCGTCGCGGCCTTTCACGGTAGGCTTTTTCGCGCGGGTCGCGCCGGAAAAAGGATTGCATGTTCTCGCCGAGGCTTACCGACGCTTGCGCGCGGACGGGCGAATTCCTGAAGCTCGGCTGGAGGTGGCGGGATACATGGCACCGGAACATAAGAGTTACCTGAGCAAGATTAAACAAGCGATGAAAGACGCGGGTTTGGGCGCGGAGTTCAACTACCACGGTGCGGTAGATCGCGAGGAGAAGATTTCGTTCCTACGAAAACTCGACGTGCTCTCCGTGCCGGCCACGTACAACGAACCAAAAGGAATTTTTCTCCTTGAGGCAATGGCTTGCGGTGTGCCGGTGGTGCAGCCCAGACGCGGGGCGTTTACTGAGGTCGTTGAGAAGACTGGCGGCGGTTTGCTGGTCGAGCCCGACAGCCCAGAGAGTCTAGCGGGGGGAATCTTAAAGATTTATCACGAGCCGGCGCTGGGCGAGAAGCTTGGTCTGAGCGGTTTTGACAACGTGCGCCTGCATTATACCGTGGCGCGCATGGCCGACCGCGCTCTGGAGGTTTATGAGAGTGTGACAGGAAATGAGAACGGGCCACAGATTAACACGGATAAGGACGGATCAGAAAGAATTGGCAGACAGGCATCAGAAGAAGTGCTCATACAGTGATACAGCTTCGCCTGGTTCCAGTTCATATCCGCATTTATCCGTGTTCATTTGTGGCAGATTTCTTTATTGCAGTAGTACTGGAGGGTTGTGCTGAAGGTTGAGAACGTCTCGAAGGAGTATCCCACTCCTCGGGGGCCACTTAAGATAGTTTCCCACATCTCGCTCTCACTTTCTCGAGGCGACGCGTTGTCGATTATGGGTCCCTCCGGAAGCGGCAAGAGTACGCTGCTTTACATGATGGGTGCGCTCGAGCCACCCACGAGCGGCACAGTTACCCTTAACGGTAAGGATCCCTTTCAACTCAAGGAGAAAGACCTGGCTGCATTCCGCAATCGTGAAATTGGCTTCATCTTTCAGGACCACTGTCTCCTGCCGCAGTGTTCTGTGATCGAAAATGTTCTGACTCCGACGCTTGTTTCATCGAAAGACGGTCATGATAACGAACGCGCCCGGCTGTTGTTGACTGAGGTAGGATTAAAAGATCGCCTCGAGCACCGCCCGGCACAACTTTCCGGAGGCGAGAAGCAGCGGGTGGCCCTCGCTCGCGCTCTGGTTATGAAACCGCAACTGCTCTTGTGTGACGAACCAACTGGTAATCTCGATCACCAGGCAGCGGCGGTGGTTGCTTCCCTGCTCTTTGAGCTACACCAGCAACAGGAGACAATTCTGGTGGTAGTGACTCACAACACCGAGCTGGCATCCAGATTTCCCCTCCGCTACGAGTTAATCGATCAACAACTCCGCCAACTCTGATGACGACCGTGCAACTTCTACAGCGGAACCTCGCCTATTTCTGGCGTACTAATCTGGCCGTAGTCGCTGGCGTCGCGATTGCGGTGTCGGTGCTCGCGGGAGCGTTGCTCGTGGGAGATTCCGTGCGCGGCAGTTTGCGGGATATGTTCCTACAGCGACTGGGGAACACAGACTACGTAGTCACATCGGCAGGATTCTTCCGTGAACCACTTGCCGCGGATATTCAGAATCACAAGGAATTTGCCGGTGTGGGATTCGCTGCTGCTGCTCCGCTCATCGCTCTTGAAGGATCAATTACTCATGAGCCGAGCGGGAGGCTCGGCGGCGGCATTCATGTGTATGGAGTCGATGAGAAGTTCTGGGCTTTCCATGGGCAGCAGAATCGTGCGCCGGTGAATCGCGAGATTTTAGTCAGCGATGGTTTGGCTAGGGAGTTAGGCAGCAGCGAAGGCGATGCCTTGTTGCTCCGCGTGCAGAAGCCTTCTGAGATCCCAATCGAATCCCTGCACAGCAAGAAAGAAGACGTAGGTCGTACGTTACGCGTAACGATGCGGGAGTCGCTTTCGTCCGCAGCGCTGGGTGAGTTTTCCGTGCAACCTCAACAGAGCCCAACGCGCGCGGTCTTCGTGCCATTGAAATTGCTGCAAAAGGATTTGGAACAGGAGGGCAAGGCGAATCTGATCCTAATCGCCGAAGCGTCACGAGCACAATCTACCGCAGACAAGAGCGCATCGCTTGAGAGGATTCTCAAGGACAAGACTTCTCTTGAGGATTATGGCATCACGCTGCGTCCGTTGGATGAGCAACGAGGTTTCTCGCTTGAACACGATAGCAAACTGCTGAATGACGCGCTGGCAGAAACCGCAAGCCAGACTGCCGGCCGGTTATCGATGAGTGTCACCCCCGTGTTTTCTTACCTTGCAAACAACATAGCTTCCGGTGAGCGTTCGGTTCCATATTCGCTAGTGACAGCGCTGGATGAGGAAAGCCTGAAAGAACTCAGACAGGGAGAAGAAGTTAAAGAGAGATGGGGCGCAGGGGGGACGGGGAGAGATGAGGAGCAAGGGAGGCAAGCCCCCGGTTCCAACATTTCTCAATCTCCGAATCACCCCGTCTCATCTCCTCCTATTCCCCCGATCATCCTCAACGACTGGGCTGCCCGTGAGCTCAGCGTTCGCGAAGGCGATCCAATTTCGATCGAGTATTATGTCTGGCACGAAGACGGGCGACTTGAGACTAAGACGGAACAGTTTCAACTCGCCGGCATCGTGGCGATTCTGGGCGCCGCTGCTGATCGGAATCTAGTCCCAGAGTATCCGGGAATCACCGGCTCGGAAAATCTCTCGGACTGGGACCCACCCTTCCCGGTCGACCTCGATCGCATACGCAAACAGGATGAAGATTACTGGGACCGGTACCGCACCACGCCGAAAGCATTCATCCCTTTGAGTACAGCTCAGAAGCTGTGGCAGTCACGCTTCGGCAACTTGACCTCGCTGCGGTTGGTTCCCTCAGGAATACTACTGGCACAGGCGCTCGATAATTATCGGCAACACTTGAAGTCATCCATTGCTCCCGCGCACATGGGGTTCAACGTTATTCCCGCTCGGCAGCAGGGACTGGAAGCTTCGCGCGGAGCTACAAACTTCGGCGAGTACTTTCTTTATTTCAGTTTCTTCCTTGTTATCTCGGCACTGCTTCTGACTGCCCTGTTCTTCAAGCTGGGCGTCGAACAGCGTTTGCGCGAGATTGGGCTCCTGCAGGCGATTGGTTATCCGGCTTCACAGGTACGGAAACTGTTTCTTGTCGAGGGCATTGTCATTTCAATTGTCGGTAGTGTGATTGGACTGGCTGGGGCCCTGGCCTATGGCCAGTTGATGATGATAGGTCTGAGCACCTGGTGGGTGGAAGCCGTCGGAACTACGATGCTAAGGCTGCATATTGCTCCACTGTCGCTCTTAATCGGCGCAGTTGCGGGAGTCGTCGCGGCCCTGGTTTGCATCGTCTGGACCTTAAGACGATTGGGAAGAGCGTCCTCCCGCAGCCTTTTGATGGGAACTCTGGGAGGAGACGCGGCGACGCGGAGACACGGGGAGAAGGTGCGACGGAGAGATGAGGCGGCACGACGAAGCGAAAATCGGGGTACAAGGAAAGACGAAGAAACGGAGACGAGGAGGGACGGCGATGAGAGGAATAACGGGATCAGATCGCCCCGTCGCCCCTTCTCCCTTTCTCCCCGTCTCTTGATTGCCTTCCTACTTACGCTCCTTGGACTTCTTCTACTTCTCCTGGCTTCATTCCAGGTCATCAGACAGATCGTCGGATTCTTCGGTGGCGGCCTGCTGTTGCTGGCGGCCGCTCTTTGCTATCAATCCGTCTGGCTACGTGGCCACCGCGGGAAAGCGATTCATGGGACCGGCTGGTGGCCCGTTTCCCAGCTTGGGTTCAGAAATGCGACATACCATCCGGGACGAAGTGTTCTGTGTATCGCATTAATTGCTTCGGCTGCGTTCATCATCGTTTCTGTCGATGCATTCAGACGCCGCGAGGGCGCCTCTGAGCTTGACCGGAAATCAGGTAACGGAGGCTTTCCCTTGCTGGCCGATTCGCTACTACCTTTGGTTCATGACCCAAACACGCACGACGGTCGAGAGGCTTTGAATCTTGCGGCAGAGGATTCCGCGTCCTCGCTTTCAACCGTCACCTTTACACGCTTCCGGGTGCGCCCCGGCGAGGATGCCAGCTGTTTGAACCTTTACCAGCCGCGCAACCCAAGAATCATCGCCCCGACGGACGACTTCATTCAGAGCGGTCGCTTTGAGTTCCAAGACTCCCTCGCGGAGAGCAAAGAAGAGAAAGACAACCCGTGGCTGCTTTTGAATCGCGAATCTCCGGACGGCGCAATCCCGATCATTGCGGATGCGAATTCACTCGGCTATGTTCTGCACCTCAAGCTCGGCGACGAATTCGTTCTGCAGCGTCAGAGCCGTCCGGTGCGGTTGCGTGTGGTGGGTTCCCTTGCCGATAGCATTCTTCAGAGCGAACTCGTGATGGCGGAAAAACATTTCCTGCGTCTCTTTCCTGAGCAGGAAGGTTACCGCTTCTTTTTGATAGACACACCGGCCCCCAATAATTCATCTGTCCCGTCGTCTGCGCTTGCTACTACCCTCGAAGATCGTCTCTCGGATTTTGGTTTCGACGTGGTTCCGACAGGGGAGCGCCTCGCAAATTTCCATCGCGTCGAGAACACCTATCTATCCACGTTTCAGATGCTAGGTGGCCTGGGTCTGCTTCTGGGAACGTTGGGGATGGCTGCGGTATTGCTTCGAAACGTGCTGGAGCGACGGCGCGAACTGGCCTTGCTGCGCGCAGTCGGTTATAACTCCTCGCACTTCACGCTAATGGTAATTGCGGAGAATGCCCTGTTGCTTTTCGGTGGTCTGATCACGGGCACGGTCTGCGCGCTGCTGGCCATTGCGCCGGTATTCTTTGAACGAGGCGGTCGATTGCCGAATATTTCCCTGGGCTTGTTGCTGACGGGGGTATTTATATCTGGGCTGACCGCGTCCCTGATAGCTACCTGGGCTGCCCTGCGTTCGCCGTTGTTGCCGGCGCTGCGGGCAGAGTAAGAACTATTCCGACTCTGCTTGTAAGCTCGAGTATTAGTTCACGCAAAGACGCAAAAGGGGCAAAGTCGCAAAGAAAGCTGAGAAATAAAATGAGATCAAGTTAATGATTCCAGTAAGTCGAATGATCACATTTTCAATGCTGATCTTTGCGTCTTTGCCCCCTTTGCGTCTTTGCGTGATTAACGTGATCCGCCTCACCCTTGGCCGCCCGATTAGATTTCGTGAGAGAGAGAGAGAGCAAAATGCGAAAACATATTTTCAGCTTCTCCCTGATCTTGGTTTCAATCACCGCGGCCTACGCTGAGAATTGGCCCCAGTGGCGCGGGCCGAATCTCAATGGCCTAAGCAATGAAACAAATCTTCCCATGAAGTGGACTACGGAAGAGAACGTCATCTGGAAACTGGCGCTGCCCGGCTGGAGCGGATCGACCCCGGTCATCTGGCGTGACCGAGTTTTTATGAACGTCGCCGATGGCAATGATCTCTTCCTTTGGAGCGTTGATCGCACCAAGGGTACGGTCCTTTGGAAAAAGTTGCTGGGTAGCGGCAACGTTAAGATGCTCAAACACAATATGTCGTCGCCCTCGCCGGTTACGAACGGCAAGAGCGTTTACGTCATGACCGGTACCGGGATTCTCAAAGGCTTTGATTTCAGCGGCAAAGAATTATGGTCGCGCGACATTCAGAAAGACTACGGCGAGTTTGGGCTGCAATGGGGCTACGCATCCTCGCCGCTGTTGTTTGAAGACGCACTTTATGTTCAGGTGCTACACGGTACGAAGACGGACGATCCTTCCTACGTCCTGCGCATTGACAGGAGGAGCGGCAAGACTCTTTGGAAAGTTGAGCGTCCGACCAATGCAATAAGAGAATCGCCCGACTCCTATTCGACACCCGGCCTGTTACGATACGGCAAGACTGTGGAACTAGTGATTACCGGCGGCGATTGTGTCACCGGCCATGATTTAGTCAACGGCAACGAACTCTGGCGCGCGAATGGCCTGAATCCTGACAACAATCCCGTTTATCGAATCGTCGCCTCGCCGGTGATATTCAACGACATTATTTATGTGCCGACACGTGTCAAGCCCTTGCTTGCCCTGCGCGCAGGCGGACGCGGAGATATCACCAGCTCGCATCTGCTCTGGTCTACCGTGAATGGGCCAGACGTCCCGACTCCGGTAACTGACGGAAAATATTTTTACGTCGTCAACGACAAGGGTATCGTCTGGTGCATGGACGCTAAGACTGGCGCGGAGATTTATGCCCAGCAGCGCCTCAAACCAGGAACCTACAGCGGGTCGCCGGTCCTGGCGGATGGAAAGATCTACGTAACTAACGAAGAAGGGCTGACAACCGTGATCAAAGCTGGGCCGACCTTTGAAGTGTTAGCCGAAAACGCGCTCAATGATTATTGTCTTAGCTCGCCGGCGATTTCCGATGGGCAGATCTTCATTCGGACGGCAACAAATCTGTATTGCATAGGGAAAAGCCAAAGACGTAGCTCGATCGCGCAGGATGAGGAGCGTTAGAGGCTCTGTCGGCGCACTCCAAGATTAGCTCTTTCCACTTAAGAATCACTGATCCCTCGCGAGGTGGATGTTATGTTTTCTCAAATTATGTGGCGACTCCGATTCCTGGTTGGGCTGGCATTGATGGCGGCGCTGACTACAACAGCGCTCGCACAAAATCCTCAACTCGGAAAAGTCGAATTTCAAACCTCCGGCTCAGAAAAAGCGCAAGCGCACTTCTTGCGCGGCCTAGCGGCGCTTCATTCATTTTGGTACGAAGAGGCGCTGGAAGCCTTTCGCGAGTCAACCAGGATTGAACCAGACTTCATGATGGGCTACTGGGGCGAGGCCATGGCCCACAATCACCCGCTCTGGTCGGAACAGGATACTTCGGCGGCGCGCGAGGTGATTAAGAAGATCAAACAGACACCCAACCTCACTGCGAGAGAGCGAGGGTACCTGGATGCAGTGAAGATGCTGTATGGCGAGGGCGACAAGCGTGCTCGCGACACAGCCTATTCAGCGGCCATGGAGAAGGTCTATGGCAACTATGCTACCGATCTTGACGCGGCGGCTTTCTATTCCTTATCGCTCCTCGGTTTGGTCAGATCGGAAGAGAAGAGCTACCGGTTACAGGCGCGTGCTGGAGCCATCGCTCTGGATGTTTATGAGAAAAACCCTAACCACCCAGGGGCAGCGCATTACATCATTCACGCCTTTGACGATCCTGAACATGCGATCCTCGCCCTGCCTGCCGCCCGTCGATATGCCGGCATCGCCCCGGAAGCTCATCACGCGCGTCATATGCCTTCGCACATCTTCCTGCAACTGGGGATGTGGGCTGAGGCAGCCACATCAAATGAGTCCGCATGGGAAGCTTCGGATTCCTGGATGAAACGCAAGAACCTTTCAACCAGCGTGCGTGACTACCACAGCCTCCACTGGCTTCTCTACGTTTACTTGCAGCAGGGCCGATACCGCAAAGCTGAAGAGTTAGTTACCCTGATGAAGAAAACTATGTCCGAGACGAGCTACGAGAATAAACTGCGGCCCGGGTATTACGAAAACAACTACGCAAACATGGCCGCAGCTTTTATCGTTGAAACCGAACGTTGGGACCTCGCCTCAACCCTCTTCCCAGCTGCCGCCGGACAAGTTGCTGCAGCATCGCCAGAGCAGGGCGCACATGGTGCCCACGGTGGAGATCAGCCGGTTTCGAGTGATGGGTCCGCCAAGGTGCGCTCTTCGAACCGCAGTCAGAGGCTGCCGATTTTCGTACGTGGGTTGGCGACCGCACTGGGTGGTCCTGCAGCGGGTGAAGAGAATGTCGCTAAATCCGGAACCATATCTCGTGACAAGGAGTCTAAGACAATTGGCGAACTGGAGATTGCTGCGGTCACCGCTTCGGTTAAGCGGGATCATGAGCAGGCGGCAGAGTTGATGAGGCAAGCGATTAAGCTCGAAGAAGAGATGGGTCCACCTTCGGGTCCGCCCGGGCTCATCAAACCGGCACACGAACTTTTTGGCGAGATCCTCTTGCGAGCCGGTAAGCCTGAAGCTGCTGCTGAGCAGTTCAAAGTCTCGTTACTCCGGCAACCAAACCGGGCCCGTTCCCTACTCGGCGCGGCGCGGGCCGGGATGCAAAGTGGGGACCGGCGCGGAGCAGCGGCTGCCTATGCCAAACTCTTGGAACAGTGGCAATACGGGGACGAGGGGTTGCCGGAACTGCGCGAGGCTCGAGATTATTTGAAGAAGGCTCAGCCCTAGACAGGACCTTGTTGCCACGGGTGCAGTGCTTAAGAATGACTGGACATCAGTCAAGTGTTCGATGACTTCTGAATAATTAGAAAGGCGCTTCGGGTTTCGTGATTTTTCGTGTCATTTCGTGGATCGTCTGCCCGTGGGCCAACACTCGATCCACGAAATCACACGAAGCAGCAGGAAAAAGACTGTGAAATCAATTGAGACACTTCACTAAGCGTGCTTCTTTCGAATAATCAATGGACCAGATTGCGCATCGCGTTTTCTGAGTTTGATCCAGACCTCGATCGCTACTGCTCCTCGGTTCTGTAGTTGAGTCGCCATCAAGAGTAGGTCTCAAGTCCAGACTAAGACAACTAACGTGTCATAAGGTCTTTGGTTTCTTAACTCTATATCAGGAGAATGCAATGAATAGACAAACTACTCTCCGAATCAGGGCGCTCGTGATCTGCGCCATGATCCTGGTCGCGTTTCACAGCGCTGCTCTTGGTCAGTATACGGCCCGGGACAAGGCCGCAAAGATCGACGAAGTGATGACGGCTGCAAATAAATATCGTCTCTTTAACGGGTCTGTGCTGGTGGCTGAAAATGGCAAGGTGATTTACCAAAAGGGTTTCGGCCTGGCAAACATGGAATGGAATATTCCCAATACACCCCAGACCAGATTTCGTCTCGGTTCGATTACAAAGCAATTTACTGCCGCGCTCATCTTACAACTCGTAGAGCAAGGAAAGATCGAGCTCGACGGCAAGATCACAGATTACCTGCCTGACTATCGCAAAGACACCGGCGAGAAAGTGACGGTTCATCAACTACTCACCACACATCCGGCATTCCCAGCTATACCGGCCTGCCCGGCTTTCGTAATGATGTAAGTCGCTATCCATACACGGTTGACGACTTTGTCAAAAAGTACGCGAGCAAGGATGTGGAATTCGAGCCTGGCAGCAAGTTCTCCTATAACAACTCCGGTTACTTCCTGCTCGGGGCAATTATCGAAAAGGTAACCGGGCAAACCTATGAACAGGTTCTCAAGGAGAAGATTCTGAATCCTCTGGGTATGAAAAACGGGCTACGACCACCATGGAACAATCCTGGAGAAGCGCGCTTCAGGTTACGAAAAGAACGGCGAGGGTTATGTGAACGCACCCTATCTTGACATGTCTCTTCCCTACGCCGCCGGGTCATTGTATTCGACTGTGGAAGATCTCTACCTCTGGGATCAGGCGCTCTATACGGATCGCGTACTGTCAGCTGCGACGAAAGAACTCATGTATAGGCCCAATCTAAGCGACTACACTTATGGATGGGTCGTAACCAAAGCCAAGTTGGGAGCCGGGACAGAGAGGTGTGCATAAGATCACACACGATGGCGGCATTAATGGCTTCAACACCGTAATCGCCCGGTTTCCTGCCCAGAAACATCTCATCGCGCTTCTTGATAACACGTCGCAGGGCGCGAATTAGGGCCGGATCGAGCGAGAATTGACCAGTATCCTCTACAACCAACCTCACACCTTACCCAAAATGCCTTTGGCCGAGGTGCTGCACAAGACGATCACTGAAAAAGGGATTGAAGCCGGTCTGGCGCAGTATCGCGATCTAAAAGCACGACAAGGGAGCGTTTTCGAATTCGGCGAACCGGAGACTAAACCAGCTCGGGTACCAGCTGCTGCAGGCGAGGAAACTCAAAGAGGCGGTCGAAGTATTCAAACTCAATGTGGAAGTATATCCCCAAGGATTCAACACCTACGATAGTCTCGGCGAAGCTTATATGATTAGCGGCATCACCGAACTCGCTATTCAGAATTACAAGAAGTCGCTTGAATTGAACCCAGAAAATACCGGCGCTACGGAGATGCTCAAAAGGTTGGAGAACAAGTCGGTAGCTGTCGATCCCAAAACTTACGACGCTTACGCCGGCGAGTATGAGGTGACTCCGACTTTTATGGTAAGGGTTTTCAAGGAAGGCGAAAAGCTTATGACTCAGGCCACCGGGCAACCTCCCTTCGAACTCTTTCCAGAAGCCGAGAATAGATTTTTCCTGCGGGTGGAAAATGCGAAAGTTACGTTCAACAGGGACGACAAAAGGTTCCGTCACCGGTCTGGTCATTCACCAAGGTGGCCGAGATATGCCGGGAAAAAAGATCAAATGAGCTCTACGGAACCGGAAGCGGTAGCGATCGCACTCAACCAACCAGATCACTATGTTGTCACCAATTTGGCTCGGCGCCGATCCGGTTGGATGAAGATTTCTATGCCGCACTCTTTCCCTATGTGTTTGTCCAGCGAACAATCAATTCGTTAGTTGAGTGCGGTCGCTACCGCTCCCGGTTCTGTTTTTAGGGTTGCTTGCCGTCCAAGCTCCCTCTATTTCTTCTCCCCCACATCGTAAGCATAAATAGTGTCCTGGTCCCGAAGGTATAACCGGCCACCGGCTATGACTGGATGCGCCCAGGTCGGTAAGGAGTCTTGCTGGATGCGGAAGCGACCTTTCTCCTGATATCCCGTAGGCGTCGCTGCGACGAGCCCAACCACGCCGTTCTCGCTCAGTGCGTAGAGATGACCGTCGGCGTAGACCAATGAGCCTTTGCCCACGCTGCGGTCTTTCCAGGCGACCTCACCGGTGTCGAAACGCATGGCCGTCAGGATGCCGCTGGAAAAGCCGTACATGTGATCGCCGACGAGAATCGAACTGCTGTGGTGATTCCGCATCTCCTTCGTGAAGTAGACCTCAGATACCCCTAGCCCGTTTGCCTTGATCTCGACGAGACCGCCGCCGTTCCCATAGTCTGAAGAAATGAAGACACGGTTGCCGCGCGCGACCGGGGTCGCTGCGTTGGCCACGTTGTTGGCTGCACGCGGGTACTCCCAGAGAAGCTTTCCGTCTTTCACGTCTAACCCCAGCCCGCGCGTGTGGGTAAAGAAGACCACTTGTGTCGTGTTCCCGACCTGAAGGGGAATCGCCGAGGAATAGCCGGCTCGGTCGCTCTGGCTCTTCCAGATTAAGGATCCGTCTTTTTTATTGAGCGCGACAATGGAAGCGCCGGGCCCGCCTGCGTTGACCAGCAGTTTCTCGCCAACCACCAGCGGCGACTCGCTGATCCCCCAAGTGATGTTCGAGCCGCCAAACTTCTCGAGAACATTCATCGTCCAAATGAGCCGGCCTGTTCGCACGTCGAGGGCTGAGAGGTCACCGCTCCCCCCGAGGGCATAAAGGGTTTGGCCGTCTACGGTTGGGGTCCCGCGCGGGCCATCGCCACGATCGTTGCGGAAGCGAGTACCGGAGGCCGTGGCCCACGCTTCCTTTCCCGATGCGGCATCGAAAGCAATCACGTATTCGCGGTCTCCTCGGAGTCCCATCGTGAAGAGACGGCCTTTGGCAATCGCAAACGAAGAGTATCCCGCTCCCGCACCTGTGGCCTTCCAGGCCAGCGGCGGGCCGTTCTCGGGCCACTGTTTCAAGAGGCCCGTCTCTTTGGAGATTCCGTCACGGTTCGCACCGCGCCATTGTGGCCAGTCAGCGCCGACCTGAGCAGCAATCTCGGTGGACAGAAACAGAGCGATAACTGCGAGACTCATCAGAGTCTTGATACTAATAGTCTTCACGTTCGAATCTCCTTATCTCATTGTCTCCTTAACGGAGGGGGGCAGCCGGAACTCTTAACAGTTGGGGAGGATGATTGTGAACATTCGTAGTGAAATAAACTCATGCCTGCGGTTTGAAATACAAGACCATGGCGGCGCCTGCGGCCGCCAACACGAAGCCGACGTAGAGCAAGGGATTGGGTGCTGTTCTGGGAGGATGCAGCCACATGGAAAAAAGTACATTGACGAGCGGCGCACCCGCGAAGACGAGCGGCATCACATAAGTTGGCAAGCCACCTGACTTAAAGGCAAAGATGATGCAGACCGCACCAATAGCGCCCAGTGCCCCACCGCCGATTGCAGCTAAGGAGCCCTTTGTCGTGAAGCCTTGCAACTGGCCTTGATAGGACAGGTTGGCCACCGGCACCAACACTCCGATTAAGAAGTAAGCGAGTCCTACACAGAGCAACGCGCGCATCGGATTACCGAGCGCCACCTGACCGCGATGCAGCGCCGGACCATACAGACCCCACGCCAGAGCCGCGCCCAGCGCGAAGATTATCCAAAGCATTTGGGAGACCTCGTTTCGTTGGAACTTTTGTTCTTTATACTTTGTTTTTAGTACCAGGAACTTTGTACCTTGCGATCAGTTTGGTAGTTCGTGGTTGGTATTCCGAACTGGAAGTTCAAATACCTTGGCCGCTAAAGTTCTAAGCACAAAGTTCAAGGTTCTATTCAGCATCCGCTAAAACGTTATTCTTAGTCCAAGTTGAATCTGCCGCGAAGAAGTTACCGTCGAGCGAATGACTCCAAACGTTGAAAGAGGCTGTTCTATGTCCGACGCTCCGGTGAAAGCGATTAGGCTGGGATTGCCAAAGTTCGCGCGATTGAAAATATTGAACGCCTCGACGCGAAATTGGATTAGCGCATTCTCGCCCAGGCGAGACCAGCGCGTTTTCTTCACGGCCGAGAAGTCAAAGGTCCGCAGGTTTGGACCAATCAAAACGCCCCGACCGAGATTACCCAGCCGCCCTGCTGGTTGTAGCCGGAAAGCCGCAGGATCAAAATAACCTCCCGGATCGCCCACAACTGCCGTTTCTGCGTTAAAGCCAGGTGCGATGTTCGCGCGGTCAAAGCCAATCCCCGGCGCCAGCGATGGCGACCATTGAGAGCGGGAACGATTGCGGGCCACGAACACAGTCAAAGGATTTCCGCTCCGCATCTGACCAATCCCCGCCAGCTGCCAGCCGTCCAGAATCTTGCCAGTCACGCCGTTTAAGCCTCTCGCAAAGGGGATTTCCCAGGTGAAGTTGACGACCAGATTGTGTTTAGCGTGATAGTCGGCGAGTCCCCTGTTGTAGTTCAACCCGGAGAATTCCGGAAACGCTGTGGTCGTGCCGTTCGTCGAATCGGAAAAAAAGGTCGAAGCCTGCGTTGTGTCGATATTGCGGGAAAAGGTGTAGGACGACTGTGCTGAAAACCCTCTGCTAAAACGCTTACGCACCTCAAAAATCAAGGCGTTGTACCACGAGTTGCCGTCACTGCTTTTGAGTTCGATGGTCGTAAACGCCGTGTTGGGACGCGGGCGCCCAGCCGGATAGAAGGGTGTGCCATCCGCTCCAATGTCAGGAGTAGGAAGGTTTACATCGCTACTGCGCAGCAAGTGGACGCCTCGCGAGCCGGCGTAACCCAGAGTGACCACAGTGTTCCACCAGAGCTCGCGCTGAAGGTTAAGGTTCCAAACCTGCGTGTAAGGGTTATCGAGATTAAACTGCACCGGACGTATCGAGAGAGAGCCGTTGAAATTCGGTACCGGGAAGGTCGGGTTGTTGACGACAGGTCGCGGCGTAGCCGGGGGATTCGTTACCGTGACAATCAGGTTCTGCTGGTTGTTCGTGTTGAAGTAAACGCCGTAGCCACCGCGAATACTGGTCCTTCCGTTCCCGAAAACGTCCCAGGCGAAGCCCACGCGCGGTGAAAGATTTCTGAGCGTCGGATTCTGGTAGAGTGGGCCTATAGTAGGTGAGCGGTCGCTTAAGTTGATAAGCGCTGAGTCTCGTCCATAGATATCAACCGGCAGAGTAGCCACCTCATAACGCAGGCCCCCATTGAGAGTCAAGCGTGAGTGCGCGCGAAAAGTGTCTTGGAAATAGAAGCCAGCCAGGGTAAAGCGCCAGTAACGATCGAGTGCGCCGTTCGGCGAGATGCCTATAAAGCGCACCGGGGTGTTCCTAAGAAAATCGGTTACCGAGTTGAACGTAAAAATGCCGAGGCTAAACGTCGGATTGAACATGTTGTCCTGGTAGCGCTCAACCACCGAGCCCGCCTTTATGAGATGTCGGCCGCGATTGTGCGTGAGCCCATACTCAACCCCAAAAACATTCTGCGTTAACCTGAGGCCAGCCGAGGTCTGCGGGCCAAAGCGTCCAGGGATGCCACCAATGTCGATGCCACCCAAGAGGCTCTGTCCAGGCACGAACGGCGTCAAGTTCCCCGAAGTGTTGGCTTCAACGTTCTGCCCGACGCGCGTACGACTGAAGTTGAGCCGAAACGTATTCAGCGTGTTTGCTGAAAGAGTCTGACGATATTCCCCCGTGAAAAACTGATTGCGGGAAAGAAACGTGCGGGGAAACTGGGGAAAGTCGGTGGGCAAGAGTTGATCGGCATCGTCGAATGTGTAACGGGCGAAAAACTGGGCCCGGTCGCTGCGGTTATAGTCGAAACGCCCCTGAAGAAAATGTTGGCGGACTTGCTGCTGAAATCCGAAAGCGTGCGCGGCAAGGTTACCGACGACGGTTGAAGGCCCGACATTGGGGAGGGGAAATTCATCCAGGTAGGGTCTAACAGCGGCATTCACTCCTACGTTCGTGCGGATAATGTTAGCGGAGGGACAGTCCTGGCCGGCAGCAGGCGTTACAGCGCATCTGGTTACTATCCCCTGCCGCGCATCGAGATCGGGAACCACCGTCCGTATGGTGCGCCCAAGATTCTCTCTCAACGACTCGTAGCCGAAGAAGAAAAACATGCGGTCGGTCCGGATGGGACCGCCAATTGAGCCGCCAAACTGGTTCCTCTTAAACTCGGGTTTCTTGACCTGATCAAAAAAGTTGCGCGCGTCAAAGTTGTCGTTGCGATGAAATTCGTAAGCCGAGCCGTGCCACTCGTTGGTTCCCGACTTTGAGACGGCGTTGATTTGCCCACCGGAGTTGCGTCCAAACTCGGCGCCGTATGAGTTCGCTTCTACGCGAAACTCTCTAATTGTTTCTACCCCCAGAACCGTACCGGCAGCGCTACCCGCCGGACCATTGGTGAAATCATTCTGCGGTGTGCCGTCGAGCAAATAGACGTTTGATCTCGGGTCCTGGCCGTTGATACTAATGCCCAGACCATGCGCCACGACCGAACCACCATCGCGATGGGCATAGCCGATCACGCCCGGCTGGAGCAAGGCAAGGTCAGTGTAATTTCTGCCGTTCAGCGGTAACTCCCGTATGGCTTGTTCCCCCACGAGGTAACTGAGTTCCTGACTCTGCGTGTTTACCAAAACTTCGCCACTGTTCACATTCACGGCGGCACTGAGACCTGCGACTCTCATAACCAGGGACACCGCCGTAGATTCGTTTACGGTGAGTCTGACGCTGGGAAAGCCCAGGGGTTCGAAGCCTGCAAACTCGGCTCGCAATTCATATAGGCCGACAGGTAGGCCCGGAAAAACGAACCTTCCTTCGTCTCCACTCGTAGTAGCCCTGGTAAGTCCAGTATCAAGATGTTTGGCCGTCACCTGGACGCCGACGAGCACGGCCCCATTTGAATCCTTAATGTCCCCAGTGATCGTGCTGTCGGTTTGGGCGACCACACTGACAGCAAAAATGACAACCAGACAGACTATACCCAACATTCTTTGGCGTATTGCGGGAAACGAAAGTGGAAAAAAACTCATCATTGCAAGTGCTCCGGTTTGACGCGCGGGCTTTCAGGTCTCAATACTACATATTCTAGCAATCAGTTTCAGATATTGTCAGTTAAATACGCGGCAAGATATGCCCAGGTTCTGAATGATGGTTGGTCCCCGGCAACTTTTTCTTACCATCGTTTCCTTCGATTTGGTATTAATGTCGACGCTTAAAGAAGGCGACTTTCCAGATTTTGGTAATTCCCACCGAGAATCAGTAAGGAGATCATTTTGAAGTCAAAGGCAGTCAAAACTACGATGCTGGCTCTGCTTATCCTGTTGCCATCATTAGCCAGTGCGCAAACCCATCGCGCTTCGGTCCGGGGTGCGGTCACAGACCCCAACGGTGCCGTCGTTGCTGGTGCGAACGTGCAAGTGGTTAACACGGAAACTAACGAGAATCGGTCGACGACAACCAATGAAGACGGCTCGTATGCCGTCTCGTCTCTTCCACCCGGGCCTTATACGGTCACGGTAGAAAGAGCCGGTTTTAAGAAGTTCTCGCGCCTACTTAGTTTGCAAGTGAATGAGGAATTGCGACTGAATGCCTTACTAGACGTGGGTCCCATTCAGGATGGCCCCGACGACATCTACGCTCCGGCGGAGGTTCTTAAAAGAGACTCAGCTTCACTAGGTGCGGTAATCGAAAACACCCAAGTGGTCGGACTGCCCCTGGACGGGCGCAACTTTTATGAGTTGAGTTTACTTGTCCCGGGCGCTGTTCCTCCCGCACCGGGCTCAGCGGGCTCCGTTCGTGGTGACTTTTCTTTCAGCGTCAACGGCGCGCGCGAAGACAGCAATAATTTTCTGCTTGACGGTGTCTACAATGTGGATCCCAAACTCAACACCTTCGCCGTTCGCCCGCCGGTGGACGCGATACGCGAGTTTGAAATCGCGACCAGCACCTACGACGCGGCCTTCGGACGTAACCCGGGTGCACAGGTAAACGTCGTACTCAAATCCGGCAGCAACGACTTACACGGTTCTCTTTACGAGTTTCATCGCAACGCAGCCCTGGACGCGCGCAACTTCTTCGCCCCCGGTAATGAACCGGCGCCAAAATACATCCGCAACCAGTTCGGTTTCTCCGCTGGAGGTCCAATTCGCAAGAACCAGACGTTCTTCTTTGCCGATTACGAGGGCACACGCTCGCGCGAAGGAATAACCCGGATTGCGAACGTGCCAACTCTTCTGGAGAGATCCGGAGATTTTTCGCAGAGCCTGCAGGGTATTCCGCGGGATCCTTCCACGGGGCAGCCGTTTCAAGGTGGAGTAATTCCGTCGTTCTTCATCCACCCGATCGGGCGGGCCATCGGCGGTCTGTATCCGCGACCGAATCGTAATGCGGCTTTTGCTAACTTCGTTTCCTCGCCTACACAGCGCGACGACAATGACCACTTCGATGCCCGCGTAGATCACTTCCTCAGTAATGTCACTACTCTAGTGTTCCGTTATAGTTTTGGCGACCGCCGGTTTTTTGAGCCATTTGCCGGACCGACGCTCTCCGCAGTCCCCGGCTATGGCAACGACGTACCACGGCGCAGTCAAAATGCCATGGTGGGCGCGACGCACGTCTTCTCGCCCAAGCTGGTTAACGATGCTCGCTTCGCTTTCAACCGCGTCGCTTCAGCTGTTAATCAGGAGAATCAGGGCATTAGCGTCAATCGCGCCGTCGGCTTACCGGAGCTGTCCGGGAATTCGCGCGATTTCGGCTTGAGCTTCATAACCATCACCGGCTTCTCGCCCCTCGGCCACGAGGGCAACAATCCCCAAAACACCGTAACCAACACCTTTCAGATTATCGACGCGGCCACCTACGTCCAAGGAAATCACCTCTTGAAGTTCGGCGCTGACATTCGCGCCGTACAGCAGAACGGATTTCGCGACGTGCAATCGCGAGGTCTCCTGAATTTTTCGCCCTTTGCCTACACCGGGGTCGCCCTGGCTGACCTGTTACTCGGTCTTCCGCTGGTCACCGGCGGCGCTCGCGTCGACAATGCTCAACACCTGCGCGCCCAGAGCTATCACTTTTTCGTTAACGATAGTTTTCGTGTGCGTCGGAATGTGACTCTCTCGGCGGGCCTGCGCTATGAGTACAACTCACCGCCGGTGGACGCGACCGACCGCGCAACCCTATACGACCGGGCTACGCGCTCCCTCGTGCCTGTAGGTACAAAGGGGATGCCCCGCGGCGGATACGAGGCGGACAAAAACAATTTTGCTCCACGCGTCGGACTGGCCTGGACAATCGGCGAGGAAAAAACGGTGGTGCGGGCGGGCTATGGCGTCTATTACGACACCTCGCCGCTGGCCCCAGGCGAGGCGCTCTACTTCAACAGGCCCTTCTTTGATTTCAATTTGTTCTTCCCTCTTCCGGGTCTGCCCTTAACCCTAAGCGACCCGTTCCCGGCGTTCTTTCCCTTCACGCTGCCCGACTCGGCGCAGGCGATTCAGCGCGACTTGCGCACGCCTTACATGCAGCACTGGAACCTGAACGTGCAGCAGCAATTGGGTCGTAACCGGGTACTCGAGATTGGCTATGTAGGCTCGAAGGGGACGAAGCTTTTGTCGGCGCGTGATCTGAATCAACCGCAGCCAAGCGCCTTGCCACCGGGCCTGCCATTTGTACCGCGTCCTGTTCCGCAATTTGACGAGATTAATACAATTGAGTCGCGGGCAAGCTCGAACTATCACAGTCTCCAAGCTCGTCTGCAACAGCGGCTTTCGCAGGGACTCGCAATGCTAGCGTCCTACACCTGGTCAAAATCGATTGATGATGCTTCCAACTTTTTCCCCAGCGCGGGCGACCCAAACTACCCGCAGAATAGTTATGACTTGCGCTCCGAACGCGGCCGCTCCAATTTTGACGTGGCACATCGCCTCTCGGTGAGTTACGTCTACGACCTGTTTTTTGGCAAAGGCCGGCCATACCTCGCAGATAACGGCGCCTGGTCCAGGCTGCTGACCGGCTGGCAAACTTCAGGCATCGTGACGCTGCAGACAGGCAGACCTTTCACGGTTGCGCTGTTGCGCGAGTTCGATAATAGTGGAACCGGAATCTCGGCACTGGGCTTCGGAGCGAATGACCGTCCCAACGTCGCGGGAGATCCGAGTCTGGGCCAGCGTTCTCCCGAGCGCTGGTTCAATACCGCTGCTTTCACTTTTCCGCCTCGGGGAAGCTTTGGCAACGCCGGCAGGAATATTCTGGATGGTCCCGGCTATCGCAACGTCAACGCTTCCCTCGTTAAGAACACTGCGCTCTCGGAACGAATGAATTTGCAGTTCCGGGCAGAGTTCTTCAATCTCTTCAATCACCCCAACGTCAACTTGCCGGACAATTTTCTGGGCTCGCCGTCCTTTGGCCAGATCACTTCAGCACGCGAGCCGCGCCATATTCAGTTTGGGGTGAAGTTGCTCTTTTAGAAGCGTGGCGCGGTTTCTGCCACACCGAGAGTGGTAGAGGCTGTTGGAGAACCAAGAAAAGGAACTGGGGTAACTTGCAAGTCAGCTGCGCAGCCCGCCGAAGCGGCGAGCACATATGGAAACCAGAAACTCTGTGTCATGCGGCCTGAGAGTTGGTCCCCCAGACAGGTTATTATCTGAGGCCTGTTGCAGGTCGAGAAGGCCGTCAA
>JACCUI010000277.1 GCA_013811945.1 Pyrinomonadaceae bacterium
ACAGCTTCTTCCAAATGGTCGATGTCCGGCAGCGCAAATGTCGTCTTTCGTTTCCGCTTATTCTCGTACATGGCCTGGTCGGCGCGGGCCATCAGTTGTTCAACTGTTTCGGCCTCGTCAGGATTCATAATTGCCAGTCCAATGCTGATTGAGAGTTTGTACGGCGCCGAATTGGCCGCATTGAAGGAAGCAAACTTGCGGTTCAAACGGGCTAGGGCGCTTTCGACGCCACCGTCGGGTTCCACGGCCGCGAAGACGGTAAATTCATCGCCGCCCAAACGACCAAGCACATCGGAGGCGCGGAACGTTTCGGTTAAGAATTCGGCGGTCTTGGTCAGGGCACGATCGCCTTCCATGTGACCGAACGAGTCGTTGATCTGCTTCAAGCCATCGAGATCCGCATATATCACCATGAGATTCTTTTTAGTTCGCTGGACTGAAATGAGATGTTGTTCAGAGAAGGCCAGAAAGCCGCGGCGATTGTAGAGTCCGGTCAACTCGTCTACGACGGAAAGAGCTTGAATCGCTGCCTCGGCACGTTTTCTTTCCGTGATGTCTTCAATCTGAAAGATGAAGTGCAGTGGTTCGCCTTGCGCGTCGCGCACCAGGGATGCGCTCGTTAACGCCCACACCTCGTGACCATGTTTATGGACGTATCTCTTCTCAAGCTGACAAGTGAGAATCTCTCCCGCCAGCATCCGGTAGATGTGGGCCAGGTCAGCGCCCAAGTCGTCTCGGTGCGTCAGTTCCTGAAAGTCACACCTGAGAAACTCTTCTTCACGAAAGCCCAGGATCTCGCACAGAGACCGGTTCACCCTCAACCAGGAACCTTCGGGTGAAACCAGAGCCATTCCGATCGCGGCATAGTCGAAGGCCGTACGAAAGTGTTCCTCACTCTCCTGCAACGCCTTGCTGATTCGTTTCTGTTCGGTGATGAAGCGATTGAGCTCTTCGACGTGGAGTTTCGCCTGCTCGGCCTGGGCAGCGGAGGTTTCAATATTTCGCAAGTAGGTGCGGTAGGTCAGATAAATAATGGCGATAATGGGTGCGGTAGCCAGGAGAGCGTAGAAGCCCGTCTGCTCAATCACGCGGGCAACGAATCCTGCCGCCGACGCTCCGGCAAAGTAGGTAATGGAGGTCCAAAGGAAATTGGTGCGCCAGGTGAACCATACTGGCTGGTTAAGCTTCAGGGCGGCGCTCACTGCAACCAGGCCTGAGTTCAAGCCATACTGCGACAAGGCCATCACAGACAGCGCCATCACCAGAGTATGTAACTGTCCTTCTGGTAAGCTGGTGAGAGATCCGAACGCAACACTCACAACTGTTGCCGTGATCGCTGTCGAGCAGGCCATGACCCCTGCATTGAAGAGGCCCACCAGTGGCCGCTTGCTGAAACGGATTGTAGAAGTGAACGCTTCCATCGAAGCCAGTAATATTGCTGCCTCGCCGCCAAACATCAGCATGGTCAGGAAAATAAAGGTATCAGAGACGGAGATGTGCCCTTTGGCGCCCGGAATCTGAACCGTGATTCGAGAGCCGATGACAATCGTCACCAGCACCAGAAAAGGATACCTGAGGTCCAGTTGTTGTACTGGCATCCTGTAGACACACAAGAGCGCAACTACCGCCCCAATTAGCGCGATCGTTCTCATAAACCAATTCCTGATGATTTGGCGGTTCATGTGTCCAGTGTTTTCCAGGGTTGTCTCTCCATCGGGGCGCGATCGCCCACCTATCCGAGCGTACCAAGAGCAAACGGTATTCCCGAGCCTATTTTGCGTACCCTCGCCGAGATTGGGAAGTATCTATCGCTTTTGGCGGTTTTCGGCCTTTTCACTCGCGCATGCGGTGACACCGTCAGTCAATTTGAGAAATGGTCTTATCAATTTGACATAAACGCGCCGCTACGACCCAGGCAGAAGACGAGCTAGGCGTTGCCGATTTTCGATTTCAAATTGCGAATTTGCGAGCTTGGATCCTCGTGCTTTGTACTCTGACGAGAGTTTGGCGACCAAATTCCGAAGCTGTTGACTCTTCGATCGCTGCCAATCGGCAATTGGCAATTGGCGATCAAAATGTTCCGCGCGACTAGGCTGAGTGCGACCCTTGGATTTCAGTCCATCCCAGGCCTATCTGTTCGTGATATTCTGAAGCCAAACTCTTAACTGGCCGCGCTATACCTACACCGGGATCATGCCGCTGTAGTTGCGCGCCCAATTCGGCTTTCACTGTTTTTCAGGTTATGGCTGATTTTTTTGCATCGCTAAGAAGAACGTCCGCCTATGGCGACGAACAACCGATCCGTGAGGAAATCTTTAGCGTCGAACGCCTCGAGCAATACGCGCAGACTCTGGCCGCCGAACATAAAACCGTCAGGAAGAAGGGGCGTGCCTACCTACTGCCTCGGCTCGAGGACAACGGCCGGAAACTCGTTGCTGCATATCGCACTCTGGTGGAGTCGCTACGCGGCGGCCGTTCGATCTCTCCTGCGGCGGAATGGCTGGTTGATAACTTTCACATTATCGAAGAGCAGCTCCGCGAGATCCGCGAAGATCTGCCGAAGCGTTATTACTACGAACTACCCAAGCTCGCTGATGGAGAGCTGAAAGATTACCCGCGAATCTACGTGGTGGCGATCGCTCTGATTGCTCACACCGACAGCCGCCTGGAGACCAATACGCTGCGCAGGTTCATTGCCGCATATCAAACGGTCTCACCGCTCACGATCGGTGAACTGTGGGCAGTGGCTATCAGCCTTCGTTTGGCGCTTGTGGAAAATTTGCGAAGGCTGGCCACCAGGATTGTTGGCGCCCGTGAAGAGCGCGAGCAAGCCGATCAATTGGCTGACAAACTACTGGAACTCGCCGCCCGCCAGCCTCCCGCACTGGTGCCCCTGATTACCGAGCGGCTGGGAAAACGAGACCACCTACCCCGATCATTTGTGGTTCAACTGACGCAGCGTCTGCGTGAACAGGATCCTGCCTTGATGCCGGTGACTGACTGGATGGAAAAGCATCTCGCGCGCCAAGGGACCAGCATCGAACAAGTTATTCACAGCGAGCATCAACGGCAGGCTGCGACCCAGGTTACGATTGGCAACGTCATCACGAGTATGCGTCTCCTTTCAACGCTCGACTGGCGTGATTTCTTTGAGAGTGTGAGTTTGATCGATCCGCTGCTGGGGAAAGATCCGGCAGGTGCATATTTGAAAATGGAGTTTGCCTCCAGAGATCGCTACCGGCATGCAGTGGAACGGATAAGCAAGCGAACCTCGTTCACGGAGCTGGAGATCGGCGAAGCGGCAGTCGAGATAGCAGCTAAGGCGTCCAACGGAGCCAAAAACAGTGGTCCGCAAGCTCACGTCGGCTACTACTTGGTTGATGACGGCTTGGTACAGCTGGAAGCGGCTTTTGGGTATCGACCACGACAAACGGAGCGCGTCCGTCGATGGTGTCTGCGCCACCCGACGCTCGCTTATGTGGGCACGTTGACTTCGTTGACGGTCCTGATCATCGCAGTCCTGATCTTCTCGATGTATTTAGCCGGCGGGGGCTGGGTTTTATTGGCGGCCACTTCGCTGCTGGCCCTGATTCCTGCCAGCGATCTCGCCCTTAGCATCCTGAACTGGGACGTAACGCATCTCCTTGAGCCCCGCCTGTTACCCAGGATGAACACTTCCGCAGGTATCGGAGAAGACGCGTGTACAATGGTTGTGATCCCCACGCTTTTCTCCAGAGAAGAGGGCGTGCGCGAACTACTCGAAAGACTGGAGGTCCATTTCCTGGCAAACCAGGACGAGCATATTTATTTCGCCCTGCTCGGAGACTTTATAGACGCTGATGCGGAAGAGCTGCCCGAAGACGGCATCCTTCTTGATTTTGCCCTGAGTGGCATTGCTGACTTGAACCGGCGTTACAACCACGACCCTCAACGGTTTCATCTGTTTCACCGGCGCCGTCAATGGGATCCGGCTGAAGGGAAATGGATGGGTTGGGAGCGGAAGCGGGGCAAGCTTCACGAATTCAACCGCATACTCCGGGGCGCCCCCGATACAAGTTTTATGGTCCAGACGGCGGAGCAGGCACTGCTCTCGCAGGTGCGCTTCGTCATCACGCTAGATTCCGATACCGTTTTACCGCGGGAAGTTGGGCGCAAACTCGTGGGTACCGCCATCCATCCGCTCAACCGACCAAGCATTGACCCGGATACCAATCGTGTCACTTCCGGTTATAGCATTCTGCAGCCTCGCGTTAGCATTTCACTCGAGAGCGCTTCCCGCTCAAGATTTGCGCGCATTTTTTCCGGGAACACCGGAATCGATCCCTACACCACCGCTGTCTCAGATGTCTATCAAGATCTCTTTGGCGAGGGCAATTACACCGGCAAAGGACTCTACGAAGTGGACGCGTTTGAATCCGCCCTGGACGGACGCGTGCCGGAGAATTCGCTGCTCAGTCACGATCTTTTTGAGTCGCTCTACGCGCGCGCAGCTCTGGTTACCGACATCGAGCTCCTGGACGACTATCCCGCGCACTACGATTCTTATGCTCACCGTCAACATCGCTGGACGCGAGGCGACTGGCAAATTATTCGCTGGCTCTTTCCCTTCGTCCCTGACGCACAGGGACACAAAGTGCGAAATATCCTGCCACTGATCTCGCGCTGGAAGGTTCTCGACAATTTACGACGAAGCCTGGTTGCGCCTTCTCTGTTCATCTGGCTGGGGGTTGCATGGACATTGTTTCCGGGCTCGACTCTGATTTGGACTCTGTTCGTGGTGCTGGCGGTTGCCTTTCCCGTTTATCTTCACGTCACAACCAGTCTCTTAATACATCCGCGTGGCATCCCCTGGACCAGTCATTTCTGGAGTGTCTGGGGCGACATCAGAACCAACACCGCGCAGGCGGCATTGTCGATTATACTTCTCCCGCACCAGGCTTATCTGATGCTGGATGCAATCGTCCGCACACTGTATCGAAAACTGGTCTCGCGGCGGAAGTTGCTTGAATGGGTAACCGCTGCGCAGGCGGAACGTTCGGCGCGTCACGATCTGCCATCGTTTTTATGGTTCATGCTGCCGGCGGAGTTGCTCGCTCTGGCAGCCGCTGCTCTCACCGCCTTACTGCGGCCTTCGTCGCTGAGTGTGGCAGCTCCCTTCCTGGTCGTCTGGGCGATCTCACCCTATGTCGCCTATTGGGTTAGCCAACGCACTGCGCCCGCCCGCAGAGAACTGGCAGGTGAGGATTCCCGCTTCGCCCGTTTAGTGGCCCGCCGCATCTGGCGCTTCTTCGAAACTTTTGTGGGAGTTGAAGACAACTGGCTACCGCCGGACAACTTCCAGGAAGATCCCAAACCCGTAATCGCTCACCGCACCTCGCCGACTAACATCGGGATGTTGATGCTTTCGACGCTGTCCGCGCATGACTTCGGCTATATCGGTACTCTGGAATTCGTCGAGAGACAGGAGCTGACTTTCGCAACACTTACGAGGTTGGGAAAGCTCCGTGGTCATTGTTTCAATTGGTACGACACCAGAACTCTTGAACCGCTGGTGCCGCAGTACATCTCGACCGTCGATAGCGGCAATCTGGCCGGTCATCTAATCGCCCTTAAGCAAGCCTTCATTGAGCTGCCCGAGGTCAGGCTTCTCGACCAACGCGTGATCGACGGTCTCAAGGATACGATCCTTGCCATTAGCGAAGAAACGGGGAGGCTGGGGCCCGTCCGGCAACGAACCGAGGTGGTAACAGTCAGGCACTTGCGCGGTGAAATTGAAGCATGCAAGGAGCTACTCACGTCAGATTCGAACAGATCACCTTGGGCGTGGCTCCTCCTTTTCGACTCGCTCGAAAAGCACGGGGCGGAAATTACCGACATTGTGGATGCACTATCAATTGAGCACGGCCTTGAGAGCTTTCAAGACTTGCGGTGGTGGGTGGGAGCATTGCGGCAGCAGGTGCGGTCCTACCGACGTGATGTCATGACGCTAACGCCCTGGGGGCAGCTATCGCTATCTCCGATCGAGGCCACCATCGAAAGGCTCGAAGAGGAAACAAAGGCTCAGTGGCGAGAGGTCGCGGGCCTCCTCCATGCCGTGCCCACGCCGTTGGAAATACCTGAATTGACTGATGAGGCGCTAATCAAACTTGCTGCTTTACAAGCGAGGCTCGCTGAGTCGTCGGCAGAAGGTCATGAAACGCAAAGCGCAAGTAGCGCGATCTCCCGACTAGCAACAGCCATCGAAAATGCATCAGACGCCGCCAGCGACCTCCTGTCACGACTCAGCCGTCTGGCCCATAGGTGTGAACAGATTGTCGAGGAGATGGACTTTCGCTTTCTCCTTGATCCGGAGCGCAAGGTCTTTACCATCGGCTACAACGTTGGCGAGCTTCGCCCCGACGACTCTTTTTACGACCTGGCGGCTTCTGAGGCGCGTCTGGCAAGCTTTGTAGCAATCGCAAAAGACGACGTCCCACAGGAACACTGGTTTCGCATGGGCCGCCCACTCACCTCCGTAAATGGTGGTCGCGCCCTGATCTCATGGACCGGCACGATGTTCGAATATCTGATGCCTCTCTTAGTGATGCGCAATTACGAGGGTACGCTACTGAACGAAACCTATCGGTCAGTAGTGGCAAGACAAATCGAGTACGGTCGGGAACGCGGCGTGCCTTGGGGTGTATCTGAATCAGCCTACAACGTGCGCGACCTGCAACTTAATTACCAGTACGGACCATTTGGCGTGCCGGGTCTGGGTCTGAAACGAGGACTGATCGAGGATCTGGTTATCGCTCCCTATGCCACCATGCTGGCGGCGATGATCAGCCCCGCCGAGGCCATAGAGAATTTGCGCGCGCTGGAGAGGGATGGAGCGCTCGGCAGGTTTGGGTTTTACGAGTCAATCGACTACACGAAGGAGCGGCTGCCCCAGGATCAAAGACGCGTCATCATTCGTGCGTTCATGACTCACCACCAGGGCATGAGTCTTGTCGCGCTCATCAATGCGCTTCACAACGGTCGCATGGAAAATCGCTTTCATGCCGATCCACTGGTGCGGGCCACCGAACTGCTGTTGCAGGAGCGAATCCCGGTGGGCGCGCCCGCGGCGCATCCTCGGGCCGAAGAAGTGCTGACGGGTCGCGTCGCGCAATCGTTGCCCGGCATGGTCACCCGCGTTTACAACACACCCGATCTGGAAACACCCCGCACGCAGCTTCTTTCGAATGGCACTTACAACCTGATGATCACCACTGCCGGGGCCGGATATTCCGCCTGTGGCCCAAACGCTGTAACTCGCTGGCGTGAAGACGTGACCAGAGATAACTGGGGCACCTTTATTTACCTCCGGGACGTGCGTAGCGCCACGGTGTGGTCGGCGGGTCATCAGCCGGTTCAACGCCGGCCGCAATCGTACGAAGTCGCGTTCTCCGAGGACAAAGCAGACTTCTGGCGAAGTGATGCCGGTGTCGTCACACACCTCGAAGTCGTAATTTCAGCCGAGGACAATGCCGAGGTAAGGAGAGTTTCAATTACCAACAATTCCGTGCGGACGCGGGAAATTGAGCTCACCAGCTACGCCGAGATCGTCCTGGCCCCGCCTCAAGCCGACGCGGCACATCCCGCGTTCAGCAATCTCTTTATCGAAACTGAATTCTTCGCAACTGAGAACGCGCTTCTGGCCCATCGCCGGCGACGCTCATCTGAGGACAAACAAATCTGGGCCGTGCACGCCGTGGTTGCCGAAGGTGACACCCTCGGAGCCGTGCAGTATGAAACGGACCGTGGTCGTTTTCTGGGACGCGGCCACACTCCCGCCGATCCGGTGGCAGTGATGGAAGAGCGTCCATTGTCCAATACAGTCGGAGCGGTGCTTGATCCGGTCTTCAGTTTACGGCGTCGCGTTCGCATCGCCCCCAACGAAACTGCCCGGGTAACGTTTAGTACCGCCATCGCCAACACCCGAGAAGAAGCGATTACGCTGGCCGACAAATATCACGATCCCAGTATCTTCGAGCGCGAATCACGACTGGCATGGACTAAGGCCCAAGTGGAGATGAGTCACCTGAGCCTCGATGCTGAAGAGGCGCACCTGTTCCAGCGCCTGGCCGCACGCATCATCTACTCTGATCCCTCGCTGCGGCCGCGGCCGCATGTGCTGGGTCTCAACACAAAAGCGCAGTCTAGTCTTTGGCCCT
>JACCUI010000022.1 GCA_013811945.1 Pyrinomonadaceae bacterium
AATGATGGGGCGAAGAGTCCAAAGGAAGCCGTGACGAAAGAACGTCTGCGGGAGTTACTTTGAGGCCAGTTCCGGATTGCGGGTTACTGCCTTTCCCTGAAACCCACCATTCAAAAGAAACCTTTTCCACATTGCGGGGCCAACCTGCTCTTAGAGCACCTTGTTTCAAGGGGGAGCAACTGGGCAGCAGGTTGAGGAGAGACTTTTGCCCCACCTTTCCCGGCCCGCTACTTTGATAACCACAGCAACGTCCCTTGGGCTCTCGGTATGATGTTTTGCTCGAGGACATACATTCGTGAGTGTACGCTGAGGATTTCGTAATACGTTATCTTTAATTTTAATGTGAAAGGTGGATGTGCAAAATAATGAGTAGAGCTTCAGCCTGGAACTCTACCCAGGAATTCGCATCTTGATTGCAATTTTATTCAGCAAAAGGACGAGGGGGAAAACCATGAGTTCAACAGCACCGCAAACGACGGAAACGACATCGAGATCTAGCGCCGGGCAACAGGAAGACGGATTGCGACAACATTCCGAGGGGATCGTCGCTCGAACCATCGAACAACAGACAGCCAAACTACCATCAGACGTTTTTCTTTGGGCTGCAGTCGGCTCAATCGGGGTTTCGGCTCTGCTTCAGTTGAAAGGAAGACAGAAGGAAAGTCTTTTTGTCGGCCAGTGGGTGTCACCACTGCTGCTGTTTGGCGTTTACAACAAGATCGTCAAGGTTGCTGGTTCTGATCGATCAAGCTAGAACGATTTCAGTATGTTCTACGTCACGGCAACGTTAGACCTCACGCATAAGTCTGAAGCGTCGCTCGAAGGAAGGTAGTGGGGCGAAGATTGCTCCACTACCAGAAACTTTGACTGTCGAGACACTAGTCGTATCCCTTGCGCAGATTATCGGCCCGCGTAGGCCTTATTGATCGCAAAATCGAACCGCAAGCGACAACCATAAAAAAGGGTGTCTCTGATGCGTGGTCGAAGTCCAACTCAGGTTCGGATAGGGTGCGAACCACGGTAGAGTGCCGGCAAATCGAGCCCAGTCAGATAAAGTCCAAGGTCGCCTTAAACCCCAACAGAAGCAAGTTATGCAGAGTCAATTAGAGTCGCGTAAAGTGATTGGTACTGGCTTTTAACCAGTGGGTCGCAGGTTAGACTCCTGCTTGGCTCACCATTATTTGGAAGACTTGCGGTTGGGCCTTGAGGCCCGCCGCTTTTCTTTTATGCAAGGTTTGAGCTCGCGGTGGCGTTCAACTACCGCAGCTCTTGCCTGAGAGTTTATATATCGATAGGCGGACATCGACGAAGTTTGGGACCACACTTCATTTTCGTCGAAGTCTAATCGTTTGAAAATGCAGCTTTTGGATTTAGAATCTGTCCGAAAGGAACAATCTATGAAGCCTACGACCAAGTCTTCCCTGGTGTCCATCTTTGTGTCTTGTCGGCCGTCATTGGTGCTGCTCGTGTCTTGTTTGGTGGTGATGTTTTTCGTTACCGCAAACGCGTTAGCTCAATCAAAGAACAACCCCGTTGATAAGTTTGCGCAAATGGAGGATCTGCTGCCAACGCCGAATGCTTATCGCACAGCCTCGGGCGCGCCGGGTCGGAACTACTGGCAGCAGCGTGCCGATTACGACATCAAGGTTGAGCTTGATGATACAAACCAGCGCCTCTTGGCTTCAGAAGCGATTACCTACTTCAACAACTCGCCCGATCCGCTTTCTTACCTCTGGCTCCAGCTCGATCAGAATATCTGGGCGAAGGACTCGGAAAATCTCTCCACGCAGGTCGCGCCAAACTTTGAGCGTGTTCCCTTCTCGACAATTGACAACCTAATCGCGAGGCGCGAGTTTGAAGGCGGCCAACGCATCACCGCGGTGCGGGATGCGAAAGGCGCTGCCTTACCCTACACCGTGGTCAAGACCATGATGCGAATCGATCTGCCGAGGCCGCTTGCGCCGAGCCAGTCCACCGTCTTCTCTGTTGATTGGAATTACAACATCAACGACGCGCGGCGCATCGGCGGTCGCACCGGCTACGAATTCTTTCCCGGGGACAAGAATTACATTTACGAGATTGCACAGTGGTTTCCGCGCATGGCTGCTTACTACGACGTTTACGGTTGGCAGCACAAACAATTCCTGGGTTCAGGTGAATTCACGCTCGAGTTTGGCAACTATCGTGTCTCCATTACCGCGCCGGACGACCACATCGTGGCCGCGACTGGAGTGCTGCAAAACGCGCAAGTGGTACTAACCGCAGTCCAGCGCCAGCGTCTGATGAAGGCCAGGGCTGCGAAGAGTCCCATGTTTGTGGTGACGCCAGATGAAGCGAAGGCCAACGAATCGCACAAACCGGCGGGTAAGAAGACCTGGATCTTTGCGGCAGAAAACGTGCGCGATTTCGCTTTCGCTTCATCGCGAAAATTCATCTGGGATGCTCAAGGGCATAACGTCGAAGGCCACCCCGTGATGGCCATGTCGTTTTATCCGAAGGAAGGCGAGCCACTCTGGTCGAAATATTCCACCCAAGCCATCAAGCATACCCTGACAGTTTATTCACGCTACACGGTTCCTTATCCATATCCGGTCGCACAGTCGATCAATGGTCCCGTGGGGGGCATGGAATATCCGATGATCTGCTTCAATGGTCCACGTCCCCTTCCGGACGGCACCTATTCGGAAGGTACAAAATATGGGTTGATTTCGGTCGTCATTCACGAGGTCGGGCACAACTACTTTCCCATGATTCTTAATTCCGACGAGCGCCAATGGACCTGGCTGGATGAAGGGCTGAACTCGTTTGTGGAGTATCTGGCGGAGCAGGAATGGCAGGAAGGCTATCCTTCCGGTCGCGAGCCGAAATTCATAACCGATTACATGAAGAGCAAGGATCAAGTTCCGATCATGACCAATTCAGAAGACATCCTTCAGTTTGGCCACAATGCTTACTCTAAGCCGGCAACGGCCATGAACGTTTTGCGCGAGAGCGTGCTGGGGCGGCAGCTTTTCGATTTCGCCTTCAAGCAGTATGCGCGTCGCTGGGAGTTTAAGCGCCCGACCCCCGCGGATTTATTCCGCACGATGGAGGATGCCTCTGGGGTTGACCTCGACTGGTTCTGGCGCGGTTGGTTTTACACGACCGACCATGTCGACATTTCGCTTGAGCGTGTTCGTCTCTTCACACTCGATACGATGAACCCTGAAATCGAGAAAGCACGCCGTGCCAAAGAACGGGCCGAGCAGCCTCAAACGCTTTCCGAGCAACGCAACAAGACATTGCCGAAGCGTGTTGACGCAGAGCCTACCCTGCGCGATTTCTATAACACTTACGACGAACTGGTGGTGACGGCGAGGGACCGCGAGGAGTATCTGAAATTTCTGGCGACTCTCACGCCGCGCGAGCGTGAGTTGTTACAATCGAGGACAAACTTCTATGTGGTTGATTTAAAGAACATGGGCGGTCTGGTGATGCCGGTTATTCTTGAGATCGAATACGCGGACGGCAGCAAAGAAGAGTTGCGCATTCCCGCGGAGATCTGGCGCTTCAACAATACCGAGGTCTCAAAGCTCATCATGACGCCGAAAGAGATTCGCTCGATCGCGCTCGATCCGCATTTAGAAACAGCTGATGTCGACATCTCAAACAATTATTTTCCGCGCCGACCGGAAAAGATGCGATTTCCTTTATTTCGAGACCCGCCGGCGCCACCCAACCCGATGCAGCCTGACCGCAGACAACATCCAGAGAGGCAATCCGTACCGTGACAGGCGACAAGTGATGAGTGCTGAGTGCTGAGTGCTGAGTGATAAGCAGGATATACCAAGAAGTACCGCTAACAGAATTTTCATGTTCGTTCGGGTGGTTTCGTGGATCGATTGTTTCCAAGCCAACTCCAAATTCAGGAACTCATTGGAGTGCGGCGACCTGTCGCCGCTTTGCAACCCGGCTGGTTCCCACCTGGGAGAAGCACTTTGTGACTTGGAAGCGCCGACAGGTCGGCGCACTCCAAAGGGCAGCGCATTCCTTCAGCGTGGTGCGTTAGTCAATTCGACGTTCTGCGAGCTGTTTGAAGTTCAACAGCTGCCTACGCATCATTACCAAATCTCCACACGGCAGAAAGGTCTTCATCAACTTACCCCATACTCCCGGGGAGTGCCGCGCGACTAATTTCACCAACAGACGGCTGTTACTCGGTCCTTGCGCAACGACCAAATAGGTAACGGCTAAATCCCCAAAGAGCCGCTGAGTTCTCGAATTAGATTTGATCCGTATCGTGAGATGCTGGTCGCGAGCGAAGTCAGCCAGTTGGAATATTTCCATCACGTCCTGGCCCACCGCAAGGTGTTCGAGTCCAGGAGTTAGCGCACGCGGGCTCTCGCGGCCTCCGTTGTCTATCCAATCATAGCTGTAGGGCGCGACGCGCATTTGACAGAGCCAGCGAAAGACGATTTGGGAAGACGCATCGATGGTCACGCCGCGATAGAGTGAGTCTTCCGGATGAGGTATCAAGCGGTCGCACGGGTAGGGAAGTCGGCGCTCTTCGGGACAGGTTCCCCATGTTCTGGCGATGGACATCCTGCGTCAACCTCTTCACTGGGACCGCAGGCGTCCCTGCAGAGCGCAAAGACGCCCACTGAACCTGTCACTGTCGTACCCGGGCAGGCGGGACGCTTGGTCCCAGCACCTCTGCTCGAGGCTTCCAGGAACGACCTAGTGAGTTACAGACACTCACCGAGCATTTGGCGGCAATGCGTTCGCATTTCCATTTACGAAGCGATCGAACCAGTAAAGCTGCCAGTTTAAACTCTCAACCAGATGCCTGGGTTCACCAGTGCGGGTTAGATTGTGGTTCTCCCGCGGAAACATCACGATTTCAGTGGTCACCCCATAGTGTTTAAGCGCACGAAACCACTGTTCACCCTGCTCGAGCGGTACGCGAAAGTCGTTGTCTGAATGTAGGATTAGAGTGGGCGTCTTAACGTTCCTGGCATACTTCAGCGGCGAACGGTCCCAATATAGATCGAACTTCTCAAACAGGTCGCCGCCAAAATCAGGCGAGTGACCGTAAGCGCCGTCGCGCGTGCCTTCGTCTGAAACGAAGTTAGTCACGCTGCGCAAGGTTACCGCCGCCTTGAAGCGATCGGTGTGTCCTACGATCCAATTTGTGAGGTAGCCTCCATAGCTGCCGCCTGTTACACCCATGCGTTCGCCGTCCAGCCAACTGAATTTTCTGAGCGCCGCGTCCACGCCATTCATCACGTCCAGGTAGTCTTTGCCACCCCATTCATTGACGATGCCGCGTTCGAATTTCTGGCCATAGCCCGTCGAGCCACGCGGGTTCGTGAACAGCACCGCATAACCCTTTGCAGCATAGATCTGAAATTCGTGAAACCAATCGACTCCATACATCGCCGCCGGCCCGCCATGAATATTCAGGATCAACGGATACTTTTTGTCTTCTCGCCAACCAATGGGCTTAACCACGAAGGCGTCGATGTCCCAATCGTCGGCGCTCTGGTACGAGAATCGCTCGACGTTTGCCAGTTGTAGTTGCTTCCAAAGCGCTTCATTCAGATTCGTCACTCTGTGTTCGTCACGCGCGTTCAAATCCGCTACGTAGAGATCGTCAAGATGTTTGAAATCGTTGACCATGTAGACCATGGTTCTGGTGGGCCAGTGAAAGTCCACGTTACGAATCGCCCGTGCACCCGACGTTACCGGTACTGCGGATTTCTTCGCCAGATCGACGCGGAACAGGTGCGTTTCGCCCTTCACCCCCGCCTCGAAGTAGAGCGACTTGCCATCACCCGCCCATTCCAGACCGCCAGGAAGAAGGTCGAGTCTGTTTACCGCCAGCACCGAGGCTGCGCCGCCGGTCGCAGGTACCAGCCAAATCTTGGGATGATCGCGCTGTTGGACCACCCCTACATAGGCTATCGTCTTTCCATCCCGTGACCAGCGGGGGCTGTTGTCGGCCTCATCATGATCAGAGATCTTCGTCAAAGCGCCACCGTCAACGGAGATCACCCATACGTCCGTATTGCGATTCAGGTCATACTCTTTCCCGGTGCGATTCGAAACAAAGGCGATGCGAGTACCATCCGGCGCCCATTGCGGGTCGCTATCGTTCCAGTCGTCGCCCTCGGTAATCTGTTTCGCGCTCCCGGATTTCACATCTACAACCCAGAGGTGCGTGCGACGGTCGTCGAACCAGCCGGTGTCATTAAACTTGTAGGAGGTGTGCTTATAATGCCTGACGTCGCTGCGTTCCCTGCTCTCAGAGCGGTCATCGCTGGGGCCCGTACGGCTGACCACTACCATTCGATTGCCGTCGGGCGACCACCGAAACGTACTCACGCCATTCTTTAGATTTGTAACTCGGTGAGCTTCGCCACCGCTCATTGAAAGCGCATACACCTGCGCGCGAGGCTGTTCCGATGGCGCCGAGCCTGTCGGAGGCGCTGGAGCGGGACTCGGTGCAGTCGCCGGCCCTGTTGCTGTCGGCACGGGTGAAGCGTTCGGATTGGCAGCCGAAGTTGGTGCAGTTGGATCGCCAGGTCTCGATGAAAGAAATGCCAGCCATCTTCCATTAGGACTCCAGCGTGGCGAATTGGACGCTTGTGGGCTCGTCGTAAACTGCCACGGCGGGCGGCTCCCATCGGTGGCCACCATCCAGATCGAAGTCGCCCGACGATTCTGTGCGCGATCAACTTTCGTTACCACGTACGCGACCAGCTTTCCATCGGGAGAGATCTGAGGATCAGTCACAAATTCAAAAGCATAGTAGTCTTCCGGCGCAATGCCGCGCGAAACCGGCTGCTGCGCTAACGCGACAAAGCAAACGGCAAGGCAAAAAGCTAAAGCAGAAGCGGACAGCAACCTGCGGTCTATTCTCATTGGGTTCCTCTTGGCTGATGGTTATTAGGGCTTTATTTGAACGGGGGCGAAGGATACACGCGAGACGCCCGTTTGGCTCTGGTTCAGCTTGAATTCTCGACTTCAAACGTTCTGTTCGCGCTTAGCACTCACTGCAGGCGGGACGCCTGCGGTCCCAGTGAAAAACTCGTGTGGTCACGCGCAGGCAACTACTAAAGGGCTCCCGCCTACTGTCACCAAAATTGTTCGGCAAGCCGTGACTAAGGTCTGAGGCGAGTACGCACTAACAGATCAGGGAAGCGTGGATCGGATCGAAGCGTTCTGAATACCGGATCGACCTTGAGATTCATCAGCCAGATGTCGCGTTCTTCCTCAGCTTTGTCCAGCCACTTAAAGGCCTGATCCTTTTCGCCTAGGCCGGCATAGATGGCGGCGATGGTATAGGGTGAGACGTAGCGGCGCCCCTGCAAATCGCGTAGCTCGTTAAGCACATTTTTCGCTGCCGCCTTCTGTCCTGAGGCGGCGTAAGCGTGGCCCAGGAGCGCCAGCATCAGTGGGCTTCCGGAAAGCTTGACGCCCTTCTGAAAGTCGCCGATTGCTTCGCGATACATGCCCTTTTGCTCATAGGCGAGGCCGCGATAACGAAGCGCCGGGAAAGCGTTGGGGTCAAGCTCCATAATTTTGGTGCCCTGCTCGATCCCCCGATCGTTCTGACCCGCCAGGTAAAGAATCCAGCCCAGGTGCGCACTGGCAGTAGAGGAGAGTGGTTCAAGATCCTGAGTTCGCGTCGCTTCCGCGATTGCTTCGTCGAAACGCTCAAGCGCTACCAAGTAAGAGCTGTACCATTGATGTGCCGGCGCATATGACGGTTGGAGTTTGATGGCTTCCCGAAACCCTCGCTCGGCCTCAACCCGGTCGCGATCCCAGCGAAAGTTGATAAACGCCAGCGAGGTGTGGGCCTCCGCCAGGCTCTCGTCGATTTCCAAGGCCTTGATAGCAGCCTCCTTGGCTTTGGGAAAACCCTCCTTGGGCTGACTTGCACCGTAGACCACCAACATGTTGTGGCAATCCGCCAGCCCGGCATAAGCCGGGGCATAATTCGGGTCCGTGTCAATCGCCTGCTGGAAGTACTGAATTCCTTGCTGCAGCTCGCTTGCGGTGCGCTTGTTCCAGGAATTACGTCCTTTCAAATACAATCGGTAAGCCTCTAACTGTTTCTTCTCCTCGACATTCAATCTCAGGCGCAAGTTTTCGAATATGTTGCGCGCGATGTCGTCCTGCACGATAAGGATGTCAGCCAGTTTACGGTCGTAAAGCTGTCCCCAAATCTGCGCGACCTTTTCCAAGTCAATTAAATCCGCTTGAATGCTGATGGTGTCTCCGTGGCGGCGCACTCGACCGGTGACGACGGCACGAACGTTCAACTCGCGACCGACGGCGCGCGGGTCGATGTTTTGGCCCTTGTAGTTGGCGACCAAACTGCGCGGGACCACTCGGAGTTTCGGAAGTTTGGAAAGACTGTTGATGAGACTCTCGGCGATCTTGTCGTTCAGGTACTCAGTATCAGCACTCGCTGCCTCATCGGAAAACGGCAACACCGCTATCGATGCGATTGGGCCGGCGCCCGCATCGCCGGCTTTGCCTCGTCCGGTGAAGTAAACCACGCTGATCAAGGCGACTAGAACGATACCCAGCGCTAATGCGAGCGCTTGTTTGCCGAAACTGGTCGATACGAATGGTGCGCGCGAAGTAACCGGTGCCTTTACCTGACCGACTCCGTTTGGGGCAGCACCACCTCCCCAAGCGGTATGCGCGCTTGGGGACCCCGGTCCATTGGAATCGGCCTTAACTGACGACGGCGCTTCCGCCGATCGCCCGACCGGTCCGACCTCGAATTCATTACCTTTGTTCCGTAGGTCGAAGTCATTAGAGGTCACCGCATGATTTCCGTTCTCAGTGGCTTCCCTGACTGTTGCCACAAACCGATAGCCTCTGCGGGAAATTGTTTCTATGAACTGCACTCCGCCCGTGGTTTCGCCCAGAGCCTTTCTGAGAAGAGAAACGTTTTGGGTCAGATTGCCATCCTCGACGAAGGTGTCCGGCCACACCCTCTTCATCAAGTCGTCTTTTTCAACTACGTGACCACTCTGCTCTACGAGCGCCAGTAGTATTTCAAAAACTTTGGGGGTTAGAGGGACGAGATCCCGATCGCGCAGAAGCACACGCTCGCGCGCATCCAGGCGAAAGCGACCAAACTCATAGAAATGACACTCTTGCTCGGCCATAAGCGGCTCTGAGAAAAATCTTTGAGGAATCCTTGAATGCTTCCTGAGGACTTTATATTCCTTCCTGACTAAGCTGGTACCCACATCCAGGAAAGTTCAGGAACATCTGGCTCTACAAAATTCGAAGTGAGGCTCATTGTAATCCAACCGGCAAAACGAGGCAACGGACTTCAAGTTTCGTTTAAATTCTCAAACACCGAAGTCTACCCAGGTGGTTCCTATGATAGAGCCTAATAAGATCCCAGACTTTGTCGAAACTTCACTAGCCTACATTCTGGCTGCTGTTGCAGCCTGGCTGGCATTTCTTCTGGGCTGGTTAATCTGCGCCGTGGCGGTCCGATAGAGTCTAGCTGCCATTACTGACGATATCGCGCTTTGCCGATGCCCTGAAGAGTTCGTCACCCAAGACTGTGTGAAAACCCAGCCCGGTTAAGGAACAGCTTTTTCAGCGTAGGCAACGTCGTCGCTCACTACAGAACCGAGAGCGGTAGCGACCGGATCCTAGATACAATTCGTCGGCAATTGCGGTTTACTGGGAGTTGAGAGCCGGATCAGGTTGATCGGGATAGAAACTGAGCGCACAGCACCTTAGGAAGAGAGTGACCAGCTCCGCCGCTTCCGCCGTGGGGAGTGGGTTCCTAGTTCCTCCTTAGCCTGTGTTTCCCAGAGCCCCCCTATGATCCCGGACGGTCGGATTTCCCGAATCCGGTTCGAGGCCGCAGCCTCTGCCCAAG
>JACCUI010000025.1 GCA_013811945.1 Pyrinomonadaceae bacterium
ATTCTCGCAACCGAGTCCGAGTACGAGTACGGCGCCGGCGTTTGGATGGTTAAGCAGGCCGGCCAGTACCTTTTGGGTCGCCTTTAGATCATCGCCCAACTGGCTGCATCCGTACGGGTGAGGGAAGGCGTAGATTCCGTCAATGTTGCCTGCCGCAAACTGCTCATGGGCCACCCGCGCAATCCTCTCTGCCGCGTTGTTGACGCAAGCTACCGTGTTGATAATCCAAATCTCATTACGGGTGCCCGTCTTCCCATCAGCTCTCCGGTACCCGTAGAACTCTCTTCGCGTGGGTGCATCTTCGCTCCGAAGGTCTCCCGAGGGCGGTGTGACCACTCCCGAGCGCTGGTGATCGTTAGCGTTGGACGGACAATACTGATATTCCACGTTCTGGCCAAGCGTTGTCTCAAGGTTATGCGCATGAATCCAATCTCCTGAGCAGATCTTTTGCGTGGTCCTTCCGATGGTGAAACCGTATTTGATGATGGGCTGGCCAATCTCAAGGTCTGCGAGAGCGATCTTGTGACCACGCGGAATCTCAGACGCAGTTACGACTGCTGGGAAACTGTCCGCAATGCGGGTATCAGCGCGGAGCGGCATCACCGCGACAGCCACGTTATCGCTCTCGTGAATTTTAATGGTCTGCTGCATTTGGTTCCTGCTCGCCGGCGCTGGTTGCAACATCATAGCACGCACGTTACTTCAGAATTACCGACCCGGTGATGTCCAATTAGCTCAATTGTAGGGGGCGTCTCTCCGTGGGCGCCCCGGTGGCGCTGGCAAAGGCGACTGCGCAGGGAGGCCCCTGCAAGTGCATTTCAAATAGCGCTTATCGGGTCACGCATTGAATGCTCGAAGACTATCGACCCACCCTGCTTTAAGAGTGCGGCCGACTCTAGATCAAGATAGATGGTTGAACGTGGATGTTGCCTGAGGATAGAGGCCGGATGCAGCGGGCCGACCTCCAACTCCAGGCAGTCTCTGACGGCTGCGGCTTTTCTCTGATCCGGAACAACGCAGAGCACGTGTCTGGCTCTAAGGATTTGCTGAATAGACATTGAGATGGCCTGAACCGGCACGTCACCGACCCTTTCAAACCAACCTTCGCCGACTTGTTGGCGGCGACACGCCTCGTCGAGTTTCACAATGAGGTATGGTTCCTGCGTGCAGAAGTCGGCTGGCGGATCATTAAAAGCGAGGTGCCCGTTCTCCCCGATGCCAACAAAAGCTGCATCAATTGTCTGACGCGAAATTAACTCGCCAACTCGCCGAGATTCCGCCGCCGGATCAGGAGCTTCGCCGTTGAGGAAGTGAAAAGCTCCGGGTTCCACGCGATCAACGATTCGCTCCCGCAAGTATCGTCTGAAACTGGCGCGGTGCCCTTCAGGCAAACCAACATACTCGTCAAGGTGAAAGAAAGTTACATGTCCCCAGTCTATATTCGGCTGCCGAACAAGGCCTTCGAGAAACTCGAATTGCGAAGCTCCAGTGGCCGCAATTAGGTAGGCTTGTCCGCAGTCAGCGATCGCCTCGCGAATAATACGTGCGGCCTCGTCTGCCGCCGCTTCCGCTAATCGAGCCCTTGAATCAAAGATCGATACGTTCATCTTGTTCGCGCAACTTCTCCCCTGGTCTAATTGTGGCTCATCATCACGGGGGGCTAGACAGTTTGCGATACACTCTCCCATTTACGAGACTCCGCGGCGCGTGCCACCCCGTCCAAAACCCTTTGGTTACGTACACCGTCTTCAAAATTGGGGTTGGGGAGACGCTGATCGTCGATGGCTTTGAGTAGGTCAAGCACAGTGTGTGTAAATGTGTGCTCGTAGCCGATGATGTGGCCTGGTGGCCACCATCCCTCAATGTAAGGATGCCCTTTGCCGGTCACCTGAATGGTTCTGAAGCCACTCTCCGGCCCTTCATCGATGTAAAGCTCGAGCTCATTCATCCGCTCAAGATTGAACACAATGCTTCCACGGCTGCCGTTGATTTCGAAGCGGTTTTGATTCTTCCGTCCTGTCGCAAAGCGCGAGGCTTCGATGCTGCCAACCGCCCCGTTCTTAAATCTCACGAGAGAAAGGGCAGCGTCGTCAACCTCGACCGAATCCGTCATATGGCTGCCCGGGACCGGGCGCTCTGCAATGAAGGTCTTTAACAGGCCACTGACTTCGGTGATTTCACCAACGAGGTGTTGGGCCAAGTCTATGGAGTGCGAGAGGAGATCACCCAATGCACCCGATCCCGCTATTGCCTTTTCCAAGCGCCAGACTCGTGGAAAGTCAGGATCGACGAGCCAGTCTTGCAGGTAGGTGCCGCGATAATGATAGATTTGGCCGATCCGTCCCGCGCCTATCAGTTCTCGAGCGAGGGCTACGGCGGGCGCGCGTCGGTAGTTGTGGCAGATCATGTGAAGGCAGTTGCTGGCGCGTACAGCGGCGAGCATCTCCTCAGCTTCTGCGAGCGTATTGGCTAGAGGCTTCTCGCAGAAAATGAACTTCCCCTCGCGGGCTGCGGCTACAACGATGGGCAGGTGCGTGTCGCCCGGCGAGCAGATGTCGACAAGATCAATGTCTTTGCCGGCGACCACATCTTCCCATGAGGTTGAGTGCTTTTCCCATCCAAACCTGTAGGCAGCCTTACTCACTTTCGCTTCGTCGCGCCCACAGATAACTTTCAATACAGGTTCATAGGGCACATCAAAGAAACTGCGTACCTGTCGCCAGGCATTGCTGTGGGCTCGGCCCATGAATCCATAACCGATGAGGGCGATGTTTAGTTTTCGCATTGCTTAAGACCCTACTGACAGTCGCACTGGAAATACGAACGAGCGATGTACGCGGCTGAGCGAAATGCGAGGGCCATTATGGTAAGGACTGGGTTGAAGCCGCCGTTCGTGACGTGCAGCGAGCCATCAACTACGAAGAGGTTATCGTGCTTATGTACACGGCCCCATTTGTTCGTCACGGAAGTTTTCGGATCATCGCCCATGCGGCAGGTGCCGGCTTGGTGCTGCCCTCCGCTCAGAACCAAACCCGGGCGGCAACTCCAAACCCGTTCGCACCCGCTTGCCCGCAGCCACGCTTCACCGCGCTCGCGCATGAACTCAGCAGCCACCACGGTTGCGGGATGCGTTGATCCGCTCAGCCGCGCAACTGGAATGCCCCAGCGATCCCGTACGCCAAGGTCTATCGTGACGCGACTGTCCGGGCTCGGCACGTCCTGCACCGGACCGCGGACGTGCAGAACCCGCGTGTAGTTGTCACGCATG
>JACCUI010000031.1 GCA_013811945.1 Pyrinomonadaceae bacterium
CTGAGAATCTGGTGCCGCTTTCGGTTACCCGCACTTACGTCAAGCACGTTGATGTTGGTGTGTTTCCACAAACACGGCGCGCGCATCAAGTGACTCGTTGCAATCAATGTGCGCACGCGCCCTGCGTGACCGCTTGTCCCACCACAGCGATGTTCAAACGCGCGGACGGCATTGTCGATTTCGACAAGTCGATCTGCATTGGTTGCAAAGCTTGCATGGCCGCTTGCCCGTACGACGCCATTTTTATCAACCCGGAAGATCACTCAGCTGAGAAGTGTAACTTTTGCGCTCACCGGATCGACATGGGACTCGAACCGGCGTGCGTGGTTGTTTGTCCCACGCAGGCAATCCTCATTGGCGATATGAATGATTCGAATTCTTATCTCGCTCAGATCGTTAATCAAGAACCGGTAACGGTGCGGCGCCCCGAGAAGGAAACTCTGCCCAAGCTTTTCTACAAAGGAGCGCATCAGGCGACGCTCGATCCACTGGCCGCCCGGCGTCCGGAAGCCGGCCTCTTCATGTGGAGCGAGCAACAGCAAGACAGCGTGCACGTGGTCTCGGGAAATCCGAATTACAACAATAGCTCCGCCGCTGCGCTGCTCTCGTATGACGTTGCCCACTCGATACCCTGGGACTGGAAGGTCAGTCTTTACACCTGGACCAAAGGAATCGCCGCAGGGGTTTATCTAATCCCGTTGCTACTCGTCCTCTTTGGCTTCCTGCGCCCGGAAAGCACGATCTGGTTGTGGGTAGCGCCGATGCTGGCGGGGACCTTCCTGGCAGTTACGGGTGGCTTGTTGATTCTGGACCTGGAACATCCGGAACGCTTTCATCTGATTTTCACGCGACCGCAGTGGCGCAGTTGGCTTGTCAAAGGCGCATTCATTATTGCCGGCTATACGCTTGTCCTGGCTCTTCACTTCGCCGCGAGCTGGTTCGGCGCGTATTCCCTACATCGCTGGCTGATGGTTCCGGGACTCCCGCTCGCGGTTCTGACCGCGGTCTACACAGCCTACTTATTTGCGCAGGCGAAGGCCCGCGACATGTGGCAAAACCCTTTGCTGCCACCGCACCTGATGGTCCAGGCGCTGTTGGTTGGCTCCGCCGCGCTCTTACCTTTCGCGGTTCGCCTGGAACCGGCAACGCAGCTTGATCGCGGGGCTGAGCTGCCCTTGCTCTGGATCCTGGCCATCACTAGTTTGTTGCATGTGCTCATGATCTGGGGCGAAGTTTCACTAACGCATGCGACTGCCCATGCTCGGCTTGCGGTGTGGGAGATGGTGAGTGGACGCTACAAGAGCGACTTCCGGGTCGGCCTGGTGCTTTCGATTGTCGGCGGCCTTATTCCCTGGCTGGCATTGTTTGAGGTTGTTAGCAGTTCGCTTGGTGTCGGCGGTGCGCCCATGGCCTTGATTGGATTGATGCTTTTCGAGAATGCCTACGTGCAAGCGGGGCAGTCAGTGCCGCTGGCGTGAGCGCTGGGGCCGTTGTGAGGCCGTGTCAAAACTCAACTTGAATTACGCTGAAAGCGTTCGCAAATTGGAGCCCAGGGTTGCTTCAACCCTGGGTATATACACACCCACTGAATTGTAACGCCGAAGGTGTTTGCTACAGCGCGCACAACAGCCGACTAGCGAACTCTTTCAGAGTTTAGATGTTATCGAGAAACCTGGAGTCCCAGGGTTGAAGCAACCCTTGGGCTCCAATTTGCGAACGCTTTCAGCGTAAATCCGGTCAAGTTTTGAACAAGTCGAGTTTTGAGACAGTCTCTGTGGACCGGGGCTGTTCAACCAGGGAAGGTACCAAATGAAAACCAAACTTCCAGTCGCGGGTCTGATTTTCCTGATCGCTTCATTCTCTCCACTGAGTGTTGATGCTCAAAAACTCGCTACAGGTGGGCGGCGGACAGTTTCGGTCACGATTGATGATCTTCCGGTTAATTCCTTACGTAACGACGTAACAACGCAGACGACCATCACTCGCAAACTGCTCCAGGCCATTAAATCGCACCGTGTTCCCGCGATAGGTTTCGTGAACGAAAATAAGCTCTTGACGAATGGGGAGCGGGATGAAAGGCGGGTGACGCTTTTGCGAATGTGGATCGATGCAAATCTGGAACTGGGCAATCACACTTTTTCTCACCCCGATCTTCACCGCACTCCACTCGAAACTTTTAGAGAAGACGTGATTAGCGGTGAGGAAGTTACCAGCAAACTGCTTAACGCTAAGGGGCGGACGTTGCGCTATTTTCGTCATCCGTTTCTGCATTCCGGTAACGACAGTGAGACCAAGCGCAAATTTGAAGAGTTCCTGTTGGAACGCGGTTATCGCGTTGCGCCGGTAACCATCGATAACTCCGAATGGATCTTTGCCCGGGCTTATGAGAACGCCCTGGTGCGCGGTGATAAACAAATGGTGAAACGGGTGGCTGAAGCCTACGTTCCATACATGGAGAAAAAGTTTGCTTACTTCGAGCAGCAGTCGTTGGCGCTGTTTGGTTATGAGATGAAGCAGGTTCTGCTACTCCACGCCAACGCGCTGAACGCCGACTATTTTGACAAGCTGGCCAAGATGATCAAGAAGCGCGGCTACGAGTTCATTTCCCTCGATGAGGCGCTCACAGATAAGGCTTACACCTTCCCCGACACGTATGCCGGGCCTGCCGGCATCACCTGGATTCATCGCTGGGCAATAACTGCGGGGAAGAGTGATGACTTTTTCCGAGGCGAGCCGCTGACCCCCGCCTTCGTGATGAAGGAAGCAGGAGTCACGGCAGAGTAGTTGTGGACTTCATATCTGCATTCAAGAGCGAGTTGTTTCGGCCTCTCGCAACCCTGGTCGTTCCGGGCGGCGTTGCAATTAGTCCTTATGTGCTGGTGGTGGGTTATTACTTTCCAGGAGTTACCTCCTTTTGGAAGGATCATCCGTCAGCGTTTGTCGCGATACTCGTGATTTGTATTCTAGCGGTGGGATTAGTTGTGGAGGATCTGGGAGCTTTTATAGAACGTGACTTTTGGGACAGCAAATTGGCAAAGGAGAATGAAGATCACTCAGATCATTGGGAGCGCTACCTTCAACTAAGATTGAACGACGAGATTGTAGGTCAAAGATATCTGCGGACCCTGCTCACAAGAATGAAGTTTGAGCTAGCCATGGTCCCGGCATTCTTCTTTTTCTGGTGCGGACTCTTATGGCTAAATCGCCTCTATGGGCTCTGGCGTCCAAGTCGCTTTGCACTTTTGTCGGGAGTCCTTCTGATACTGACTATTTATTTGTTGCTGGAGTCTTATCGAAGTGCCAGCGTTATGTCCCAAACCCGAACTCTCATTATCGAAGCGGTTGCGCAGTCATACCCAGACCTGGCAGGCAAAGAACAAAATGGTCGTGAGGACAGTGAAGTTGAGTAGGTCAAAGATGAAAGAAGGGGGCGTGACTAGAGAATAGCTTTACTGAATGACTGGCCGAGTCCTCACCATCAGGGGTAATATGCTCTCATTAAGTTAGGGCTGAGCTATGACCGCCAAAACAGAAGCCACAATCGACGACCTCTACCGCGTTCCTGAAAACGGGAAAGCGGAACTCGTCAACGGAGAGTTGGTACTTATGTCCCCCACCGGAGGAGTACCCGGCCGCGCTGCCGGCGAGATCTACATTAGTCTGCACGACTATGAGAAGCGTGTCGGAGGAGGATATGCTTTTCCTGACAACGTCGGCTTCATAGTGAACCTTGCCAACCGTCGCTCATTCAGTCCCAATGCCGCTTTTTATAAAGGCGAACTGAGAGGCGGGTTGTTTCTCGAAGGCGCGCCTGTCTTCGCGGTCGAAGTACGCAGCACCGAAGACTATGGTCCAAAAGCCGAGACACGCATGGCCCAAAAACGCGCCGACTATTTCGCCGCCTGCACCTTAGTGGTGTGGGATGTCGATTTGTTGCGCGAGAAGCTTGTGCGCGTCTACCGCGCCGGCGATTCGGAGAATCCGACTGTTTATGGCGTCGGCGAACTCGCGGAAGCGGAACCCGGGCTGCCGGGTTGGACGATGGCGGTGGATGAGATCTTGAATTGACTAGGTGACAGATAGTGCTTTCACCATGAAACATTGTTACTTCAACTCTTGGTCGTGCACTGATGATCGCTATCAGGTGCGAAGCCGTGCTTTTGGCCACGCATGTTAGACTGAGGCCATGGAAACCATTCAACTGACAATCGAGGAGTCGCTGCTGGCTGAAGCTGAACAGACGGCCCGTTCATTGGAGATGAGCCGATCCGATTTCATCGAGGAAGCTGTGGAAAGAGATCTGCGACAGCGCGAGATTATCGCTATGGAGCGAAAACACGCGCAGGGTTATGCACGCCAACCACAGGCTTCCGATGAAGTTGGCGAGTGGGAAAGTGAGCAAGAGTGGGGAGAACCGTGAAACAAGGTGATGTTTACTGGTGCAGCTTCGCGCTCCCGGCAAGGGCTAATTGGAGAGAGAAATGGCTCAGAAAGTTAACAACTCAGGCAGGATTGATCGCGACACGGTCGCGGAGCACGCTCGAAATGAATTGATGAAGGAATGCATGCGCAAAGCCGAAGAAATCCGGCGCAGCCTTGAAGGCCGACAGCACAGCGACAGCACAATTTTGATCGCCGAAGATCGCAAGCGATGAGCCTCTACGTCGTAGATGCCAGCGTAGCAGTCAAGCTGTACGTACCGGAGGTTCATTCAGCGCAAGCAATTCGTTTCTTTTCGGACGGACATGAGTTGATTGTGCCCGACTTCATGCTGGCCGAATTTGGCAACATCGTTTGGAAGAAAACGGCTCTGTTAAGTGAACTCACTGAGGCAGAAGGAGCTTGCTCACGGAAGCCCTGCAAATTGCGCTGAGGACGAAACAAACAGTTTACGACTCGCTTTACATCGCACTGGCCTCCGCTCAAGGTTGCCAGGTAATGACGGATGACCGAAGACTCTACCAGTCGCTTCAGCCGACATCGTTGGCTGCGTTCCTGACGCTTACTGAAAACTATTAGCGAATGCCGACTTCAGGCAACAGCGACGAGATTCTATTGATCGCGGTCACGCACCTTCACCGCGAGCCGAGTTATTGGAAGTATCGAGAATAGAAGCAATGCCTCGTTCACGCGAAGAAATACTTGAAAGGTATCGGGCCTGTGCTGAGCAGCTTGGTAGAGTGCCGGGTCGAGGCACGCTGGAAAGGATTGCCGGAATCAAGCAGTCTGAAGTGGACTACTACTGGCCCACACTGGCGGCCTTAGCGCGGGAGGCAGGCTTGTCCCCGAACTCCAGGGCCACTGCGGTCCCAGAAGTTCATTTACTGAAGGCTTACTCACAAATCTGCTTGCATCTTAAGAAAGTTCCCAGTTCAACCGAACTGAGGATCGCTATCAGAGAACGTGGCTCATTCAGCCTTACCGCCTATACGCGACCGTATGGGTCCGTTTCTGCTCTACAAAAGCGATTCAAAGAATGGATCGAGAATGAGCGGCCGGAGTTCAGCGAGATTCTCAAATACAATGGTTGGTCACAAACTAGGCGAGAATCTAGTGCTGGCTCCTCCAGTATTGAACCCCACACTGAATCGCGGCCTTTCTTGCCTACTGTCCTTCAAGGACTCGATCGACTCTCCCGTGGAGAAAAGTCTTCCCTTCATTCAGATGAAAATGTAAACACAGCATTCGAGAGGCGATGCGCTGATGCATTTCGATGCCTGGGTTTCGAAGTTGAATCGCTGGGTCAGGGCCGAGGTAGAAAGGCAGACTGCCTGGCCCTAGCACGGCAAGAATCATTTGGCGTCATCATCGACTCTAAGGTTCGCCAAAATGGTTACGTTTTAGGTACGGAAGACAGAAAATTCTTGGAATATGCTGTTACGCATTCACGTCAACTGCAGAGCAATGGCATACCAAAGGTTTACTTTGTTGTTATCGGCTCAGGGTTTCGGGAAAGCGACTTAACGAAGCTCACAAAAATACTGGCCGAATCGCCGATTCGAAGTGTCGATTTCATCACCGCCATCGCCCTGATGAGAATCGTAGAAGAAAGTATTCGGCATCGCCACAGTTTTAGATTAATTGAACTTGACCAAGCTCTTTTTGGGAACAAGATCATCGCCAAATAAAGAACGGGCCCACATTGTCGGACATCAAACCCAATCAAAATGTTAGCGCCGCCCGCGAAGAGACTGAGTCGCGCGGTGAAACCTTCTATCCCGGCGCGAGTCGGATTCATCTGGCTGCCTACCCGCCCAAAGAACGCTGGGACGATTGGGTCGAGCTTGATCCCCAAGCTTGGCCGCGGCGAAAAGAGCGGCGCTACACACTTGTCCCCACGACTTGTTTCAATTGCGAATCGGCTTGTGGGTTGCTCGCCTACATCGATAAAGCCACCGGCGAGGTACAGAAGTTCGAAGGTAATCCGGAGCATCCGGGCTCACGGGGCAGGAATTGCGCCAAGGGTCCGGCGACGCTGAACCAGATCACCGATCCCGATCGCATTCTCTACCCACTTAAACGGACGGGTAAACGAGGCGAAGGAAAATGGGAGCGTGTGAGTTGGGATGAAGTGCTGGACGAGTTAGCAGGTCGAATACGTAAAGCAATCGTCGGAGATCGCCGAAAAGAGATCATGTATCACGTCGGACGTCCGGGCGAAGATGGTTTTACTGAACGCATACTCGCAGCCTGGGGCATCGACGGCCACAACTCTCATACCAACATCTGCTCATCAAGCAGCCGCGAAGGCTATCAACTGTGGATGGGTCTCGATCGTCCCAGTCCTGATCACGCAAACGCCAAAGTCATTTTTCTAATCAGCGCACACCTCGAGTCGGGGCACTATTTCAATCCCCACGCGCAACGAGTAATCGAAGGCAAAACGAACGGCGCGAAGTTAATCGTATTTGACACGCGGCTTTCAAACACAGCCACTCATGCAGACCACTGGGTCTCCCCGATTCCCGGTTCGGAAGCGGCAATCCTGCTGGCGATAGCAAACTATCTGATTCAGAACAGTCTCTACAATCGAGAATTCGTCCGCCGCTGGTGGAACTGGGAAGAGTATCTCTCACTTGAGCACACGGAAGTCGAGTCGACCTTCGAAAACTTCGAGCAGATTCTGAAAGACCTCTACCAGGAGTACACCTTCGAGTTTGCCGGGAAGGAGTCGGGTGTGGATCCGGGGCAGCTGGAAGAAGTTGCGAAGTGCGTGGCAACTGCCGGAACCCGACTGAGCACGCATAACTGGCGCAGCGCCTCCTCCGGCAACAACGGCGGATGGCAAGTAGCCCGATGCCTTTTCATGCTTAACGCGCTGATGGGCGCGGTGGCTACGGAAGGCGGCGTGTTTCCAAATGCCTGGAACAAGTTCGTGCCCAGGCCAATCTATACTCCGCCGCATCCAAAGATGTGGAATGAGACCACCTGGCCTCGAGAGTATCCGCTCTCGATGAACGAGCTTTC